>JANPKZ010000172.1:0-8366 GCA_031426295.1 Saprospiraceae bacterium | reverse complement strand
CGGTTGGCTGCAGCCAACCGGTTCTACTGCCATTTGAATTTTCTCCCTACTTTCCTTTTGCAAATCTTACGTGATGGACTCAATAACCCACCTTGCCCTTGGCGCCTGCATGGGCGAAGCCTTCGCCGGCAAAAAGCTTGGCAAAAAAGCAATGTTATGGGGAGCCATCGCACAAAGTGCCCCGGATATTGATTTCCTGGCTTCATTCTGGATGGATACAACGTCAAATCTCCTCGCGCATCGGGGCTTCACACACTCATTTTTGTTTTGTGCTTTGCTCACACCTCTATTAGCACTGGCAGCAGACCGACTTGAAAGAAGGCATAATATCTCGCTGCGGCATTGGATGATCTTTTTTGGCGGCGTCATCTTTGCCCATATATTTTTTGATGCATTCAATAATTACGGTGTGGGATGGTTTGAGCCTTTTAGTCAAAACAGGATCTCATTCAACGTCCTGTATGTAGCCGATCCACTTTTCTCCATTGGGCCATTAATTGCATTTATTTTCCTGTTGATCAGGCGAACGGACTGGAAAAACCGGAGACGCATGGCATTACTTGCATTGGGCATGTGTGGTGTATACCTGTGTTACGCTTTGAGCAATAAGGCGTTGATCAGTCGTTACGTGAAAGCAAATTTAACGGCACAGCAAATCAATTATACACGCTTGATCACAACACCGGCACCATTTCAAAATTGGTTGTGGTATATCGTGGCCGGCAATGATGAAGGATATCATATCGGGTACAGGTCTGTTTTCGACAAACAGGACAATATCACCTTCACCTATTTTCCAAGAAATGATTCTTTATTATTAGCTGAGCTCGATCATGAATCATTGCACAAGCTCAAAAGATTTTCGCAGGAATATTATACAATTGAAAAACGGGAAAATTCACTTCTGTTTAATGATCTGAGATTTGGCCAGGTGATGGGATGGGCTGACCCGCACGGCAAATTTGTATTTCATTATTATCTCCAAAGCCCTGCAGATAATCTCCTCGTTGTCCAGCGTGGAAGATTTACAGGTTGGAATAAAGAAACTATACCAACATTCATACGAAGAGTCAGGGGGAATTGATTTTAGATTTTAGATTTTGGATTTTAGATTTTAGATTTTGGATTTTAGATTTTTGATTTTTGATTTTGATTTTGATTTTTGATTTTGATTTTTGATTTTGATGTTAGAATACCGAAAATATTTTTTACCGAATACCATTTTTACTACTTACCAATTTTACCTCTTACCTCTTCTGCCTTTTCCTCCTCTTCCGCCTTTTCCTCCTCTTCCACCTTTTCTACCTCTTCCGCCCATTTCACTGAGAATTTTCAAATTCTATACTAAATTGCAATCTCAAGCAGTTTGAATTCTCTCCTCTTTATGAACTCGTAAACCCCAATATACATCGGCTATTAAGGGTTTACCATGAAAAACCATTAGTTCATAAATCTGTTTACAGCGGGTGGAAATCAAAGGAAAGTTTTTTTTTGACGGTCGTGACAAGTTCTATATTAAGGGTGTTACGTACGGAACATTCAGGCCTCAGCCTGATGGATATTTATTTCCTGATAAGGAAATAATTGACAGGGATTTTTCCCTTATATCGCAACATGGATTCAATTGTGTACGTGTATACACAGTACCGCCCGTGTATCTGCTGGACCTCGCACTTCAATATAATCTAAAGGTAATGGTGGGTCTCCCGTGGGAACAACACATCACCTTTCTAGAAGAGGATGCAACACGACGGGATATTATCAGGCGAATAAAGGAAGGAGTGCATGCATGTAAAAAGCATCGTGCTATCTTATGCTATGTTGTTGGAAATGAAATACCCGCAACGATCGTCAGGTGGTATGGCAAGGCACGGATCGAAACTTTTCTAAGACAGGCATATAATACTGTCAAATCTATTGAGCCTGATACATTAGTCTCATATGTCAACTATCCTACCACCGAATACCTGGATCTCAGCTTTTTCGATTTTGATTGCTTCAATGTGTATCTCGAAACACCTGAAAAACTTTCAGCCTACATAGCACGACTGCACAATCTTACCACTGACAAACCTTTAGTGTTAGCAGAGATTGGACTTGACAGCCATCGTAACGGAGTAGACAAACAGGCGGAAATTCTCACATGGCAGATCCAAACCATTTTTGCAAAAGGATGTGCAGGTATGTTTGTGTTTTCATGGACTGATGAATGGTGGCGTGGCGGAAGTGAGATCATGGATTGGGATTTTGGTCTCGTCGATCGGCAGCGTCATCCCAAACCTGCTTTATACGCTGCTCAAAACGCAATGAACGTAGTTCCGCTTGCAGTGAAGGAAGATTATCCTTTTTTCTCTGTTGTGGTCTGTACGTATAATGGTTCTCCGACCATCCGTGATACGATGGAAGGTTTGCAAAAACTGCAATATCCGTATTTCGAGATCATCGTTATCAATGATGGTTCCACAGATCGTGTTGCAGACATTATAAAGGAATATCCGGTACAATTAATCAGTACGGCTAACCAAGGCTTGAGTAACGCCCGTAATACTGGAATGAAAGCTGCCCAGGGTGAGATTATCGCATATATTGATGATGATGCATATCCGGATCCGCATTGGTTACATTATCTGGCGTATGCATACCGGAATTCAACACATGCATGTATCGGGGGCCCGAATATTATTCCTTCTGAAGATGGTCCCATTGCAACATGTGTAGCTAATGCTCCAGGAGGGCCTGTCCATGTACTGACATCAGATGAAATTGCGGAGCATGTACCTGGTTGTAATCTTACCATCCGCAGGGATGTACTGATGAAAATTGGAGGCTTTGATCCCATCTATCGCAATGCAGGTGATGATGTGGATGTATGCTGGCGTATACAGGATGCAGGACATACGATTGGATTTCATCCTTCTGCTTTGGTATGGCATCATCGTCGTAACTCATTACGTGCTTATTGGAAACAACAAAAAGGCTATGGTAAAGCAGAAGCGTTGCTTGAAGCAAAATGGCCGGAAAAATATAATGGCTTTGGTCACCTGACATGGGAAGGAAGGATTTACGGTAATGGTCTTACAATACCAGTCAAACTAAAGAAAGACAAAATCTTTCATGGTACCTGGGGCTCCGCACTATTCCAGTCAGTGTATTCATCAGGAGGATTTATTAATAGCATTCCTTTAATGCCGGAATGGTATTTTCTTTCAGCTCTTTTTGCGATCATAGGTATTATGGGGTTCATTTGGTGGCCATTGTTATTCGCGTGGATTCCTTTTGCAATCACTGTCTTTGTGGTGGTGATGCAGGCAGCGATCAGTGCATCACGTAATTCGTCGTTGCAACCTCATCAGAAAAAGAATTATAAATACAATGCACTCATCATTGTGTTGCATGTAATACAACCCGTAGCAAGGTTGTATGGCCGGTTGAAACATGGACTTACTCCCTGGAGAAAAAGAGGGATGGATTTTGATTCATTGGTATTGTTTGTTCTTGGGAAACATATATTCAGTTACTGGTCAGAAAAATGGAGATCGTCTGATGAGTGGCTTACGCTGATCGAAAAAGATCTGATGAATAAAAAGACACGGGTGCGCAGAGGAAAAGAATTCGACAACTGGGACCTCGAAGTCCGCACAGGATTATTTTCTTCCAGTCGTGGGGTTCTTGCTGTAGAAGATCATGGCGGTGGTAAGCAATATTTGCGTTTCCGTTGCCAGACATTTTACAATTTCCATGGATACATGCTTTGTGCAACCTTATGTGGCTTAGCCGTATTAGCTGCCATGAGTGGTGAGTTATTGGTTGGCGGAATCTTCTGGTTAATGTTTTCCATCGCAGTATATCGCTACCTGGTAGAAACTGCACAATGTCTGAATAGCCTTTATCTCGCATTTCATAGTCTTGGTGATGTGGAGGAACAATCTGCTACTCCAAAAGTGATCCCATTGAAAGCCAAGCCGGTTGCGAAGGAACGTGAACTTGAATACGAGCATCATGAAGAAGCGATGCAGGACGGAATGGTAGCTGGAATTCACAATGAGGCCAACAGGGATTAGTGTGAAGGCCTCAAGTCAACATACTAACGGGATACAGAAGCAATCTGATGACTCCGGGAAATGGAAAAGCCTGATGCGCCTGATCAGGTTCACATCGCCCTATAGATGGACGATTGTATTATTGATCACACTTGGTTTTCTCAATGTTGGATTTGGTGTATTGAAACCGTTGCCGGTGAAATTTATCATTGACAATGTCCTGTTGTCACATCCACTTCCGGAAAGTTTGCAGGCCTTCTTTACCAGTTTTGGATCTGTTCCCGACAAGATCGGTTTATTACTTGTACTGGTGAGCGTTTCTGTTTTTTTGGTGATCGGTGGGTCGACACTTTCTTACCTGTCATCCCAGATGACAACAAAAGTGTGTCAACGGATGGTACAGGATCTGTCTGTACAGGTCTTTGATAAGATGCAGAGATTATCTCTTGCTTTTTATTCAAAAAACCGGATCGGACAGCTGATGCAAAGATTATCCGGTGATACGTATGCTATCTATTCCATTGTAGGAGGAATTCTTATGCCTACCCTCATGTCGGTTACATCACTGATAGCGATGTTCTATATCATGTCACGCATCCACATGGGACTCGCGTTGATGACTATTTCTATTGTTCCTGTATTTGCAGTACTGTTGATGGTGTTTAAAAAACCGATCACTGAATCTGCCAAGCGCCAATATGAATCATCCGGAAGACTTTGGGCATTTATGCAGCAGAGTCTCTCTTCCATGAAGATCATTCAGGCATATTCACGAGAGAAGTACACCAACGAAATTTATAAAACACATATCCTGGAATCACAGGATGCTTCTTTTAATTCCACACGCATCTCTACCATCTACAATACACTAAGCGGAGTCCTTTCAGGTGTCGCGACAGCGATCATCGTGGGAATTGCTGCGTATAAAAATATCAGTGGATCTATATCTGTAGGAGAACTCTTTGTCTTTATTGGCTATATCGGTGCTTTATTTGGTCCTGTGAATTCTATTGCTGCGACGGTTCAATCTGCATTGACTGTTACCGTGCGGGGTGAACGTGTTTTTGAGATCCTGGATTCTGAAGAGATCGTCACAGAAAAGACAAATGCGACTCATCTGAAGACCGTACGTGGTGACGTAGAATTCCAGCATGTGAGTTTTGGATATGGACATGGCCAGGATGCCAAGAAGATCTTAAATGATTTTAATTTTCATATTCCTCCTGGTAAAACTGTTGCCATCATAGGGCCAACGGGTGCGGGGAAGACATCTCTCATTTCATTGCTGCTCAGGTTTTATGATCCGTTGGAAGGAAAGATCCTGTTAGATGGTCATGACTTGAAAACGCTGAGTCTTGAAAGTATACGGAAAAATATTTCCCTTGTCCTGCAGGATGCGCTGATCTTCCCGATCAGCCTGAAAGACAATATTGCATTTGGCGATCAACGTGCCTCTTTTGATGCGATTGTGGCTGCCGCCAAAATGGCGCAGGCACATGACTTCATTATGAAATTGCCGCAGGGGTATGATACCCTCGTCAGCGAAGGTGGTGTTTCACTTTCAGGTGGGGAAAAGCAACGGATATCCTTAGCCCGCGCATTTCTAAAACAATCCCCGATCCTCATACTCGATGAACCTACCTCCGCACTGGATGTTCAGACTGAAGGGGAAATATTCAAATCATTGTCCGCCTATTCGAACAACCATACAGTATTCATTATTTCCCACAGACTATCAACTATTAAACATGCAGATATCATTATAGCCATTAAGGACGGTAAGATTGTTGAAGAAGGTACGCATGATGACCTGATCAAAGACGGCAATGTATATGCTGACCTGTATAATTATAAATAAGAATTGCAGTTCTATTTTTAAATGCCTTTGCAAATGAATGATGTTTCTTATGATACATTTCAATTATTACAACCAGGAACTCCCATCGAAGGTGACTGGTGTAATTTTCCTGTTCCGCTCAATATCGAGATTGGGGAGAATACTGTTATTGATTCATCATCAGCATTTAAAAAGTTTTTTTCTACACGCCAGCCAGGCATGCGCATCGGCAGCAATACAACATTGCAAAGCCCCGCACTCGCAACGGAGCCCAATGGATTTATTTCTATTGGTGATTATTGTTTTATCTCCGGTGCCGCGATTATAGCATCATCCGATGTCCATATTGGCAATCATGTTTTCATCGCGGGAGGTGTTACCATTGTGGACAGCGATTTCCATCCTATGGATCCTGCTGCCAGGATGATTGACACTGTCCTTATTTCTACTGTTGGAAATAAAACCATGCGTCCATCATTCGAATCACTTCCTGTCATCATTGAAGACAATGTGTGGATCGGGTTTAATGCTACTATTCTGAAAGGAGTTACCATTGGTGAAGGGTCTGTAATTGAACCTGGTGCTGTGGTATTAAAAAGTGTTCCACCCGGTTCGATTGTCTCCGGGAATCCTGCACAGATCAAGCCGCTGCCATGATCCATCCAACCTTAGCTCAACCTATGGTGGTGGATACGGCCGGTAATCATTTTATTGAACATGATTGGTATCCAAAACCACTTCCACCGAATATCACACTGGAAGAAATGTCATATCCTGACACATCGTATTCTTTCTCCACACATTACTCTTTGCGTAAAGAAGGTTTCCGGTTAGGATTCGCCAGCGGCAATTATGGGCATGGCATATTCACGACCGGGGTCAATGGCGAGATCAATATTGGAAAATTTGTTGTCCTCCAATGCACGCGTATCATCTGCAATCTGCGTGTTGATATCATGGACCATTGTATGTTTTCATGGGGTTCCACCATCACAGATAGCTGGCCTGCATATGAATCTCTTTCTATTGGGCAGCGCAGACGGTTGCTGGAAGCAGTAGCAAAGGATCCGAACAGGCACCTGGAATTTGATAATCCCCGGCCGGTTTTTATTGATGAAAATGTTTGGGTCGGATTCGAGGCAGTCATCATGCCGGGTATAACCATTGGCAGAGGTGCCATCATTGGAAGCAAATCAATTGTGACAGAAGATGTGCCACCTTATGCAGTAGTTGTGGGGAACCCGGGTCGTATCATTCGGTTCCTCTCACCAACCGACACACGTCAGAAAATAAATATTGAAGAATATACCCAGTATCATCCCGGGAAGTAATTAAGAGAATGGAAAATTTAAAGATCGTCGTCAGTGGTTTTATCGGATTGTTTCCTACAGGAGGAGCTACATGGGATTATATACAATATCCGCTCGGCTTAAAGATGATGGGGCATGATGTGTATTACATAGAGGACACTATGTTGTACCCTGTTTATCAAAGTTCAGGTGAAAATTGGGACGACTGTTCTTTCGGTGTTGAATATTTACGCAAAGCCATGGAAGATTATGGGCTGCAAGATAGATGGGCGTACAGGGATGTTGCGTCGGGAAAAATATTTGGGATGACAGAAACGCAATTACAGAATGTGCTTTTATCAGCAGATGTATTGATTAACGTTTCTTCTTCATTATTCATGAGGGAAGAGTATGATAAAATTCCTGTCAAGATGCTGGTGGATACGGACCCGATGTTCACACAACATCAGTATCATCTGAAACAGGAAGAAGGGGGCATCGAAGCTGCAGCAGCGGAGGATTATATGAAGTCACATACACACTTCTTTACCTTCGGATTGAATATCGGAAAGCCGGATTGCAGGATACCTCAATTTGATTTTTCATGGCTTACCACAAAAAAGCCTATTTGTCTGGATCATTGGAATCAGCCTTACACGCAGAATTCTGAATTTGGTTTTACATCCGTAATGAACTGGACCGAGCGACCTGATTTCATGTATGATGGTGAATCATGGGGACAGAAAAATAAAGAGTTTAAAAAGTTTTATGATCTGCCTTCCGCTACGAGTCAAAAATTTGAAATCATCATCAACCGACCTAAAGATGCAGAAACCACCAGATCGATGGAGTATCTGCGTTCGTGCGGCTGGGATGTCTTATCCCCCGATGATCTGATTTCTGATATGGAGAATTACCGCTCGTTTGTTCAGTCTTCATTTGCTGAATTCTCCATAACGAAAGAAACATATGTCAAATCCAACAGCGGATGGTTTTCCGGGAGATCTGCTGTATACCTGGCTTCAGGAAGACCTGTCATAACGCAGGATACCAGATGGTCCTCCTATATACCTTCAGGAATCGGTGCCATCGCGATCCATGATTTCGCAGATGCAGTGGAAGCAGTGAAAGAAATTGCAGGCAACTATATGAATCATTCAAAAGCCGCCACTAGTATTGCGCTCGAATATTTTGACAGCA
>JANPKZ010000171.1:0-6834 GCA_031426295.1 Saprospiraceae bacterium | reverse complement strand
GGTAACGAACGTAGCAAAGTTGTACGCAGCACAAAGACAAGCGTGAGTAAAATAAATCCTGCAATTAGCGGCCAGTAATACAACTCCTCATACCTTTTATAGACGGTTACCTCAACTTCAGTTTTTTCGAGACGGTCGATTTCATCATAAACACGCTGCAGACGTTCTTCGGTAGTAGCTCTATAGTATTTTCCACCTGTCTCATCGGCAATCTGCTGAAGTAATTCTTCATCAATTTCAACAGTCGTAAGACCAAACATATATTGACCATCCGCCCGGCGTCGCACAGGAGATAAAGCTTGTCCAATGCTTCCCACACCGATCGTATAAACTTTAATATTAAATTGTTTGGCCACATTGGATGCAGTCTGTGGTCGTATGTATCCGGCATTATTTACACCATCGGTCAACAGCACAACCACTTTGCTTTTGGCTTCACTATCCTTAAGTCGATTCACCGCAGCAGCGAGTCCCATTCCAATAGCAGTACCATCTTCCAGCTGACCACATTCAAGTCCCTGCAGATATTCAATCAACACCTGGTGATCATGTGTGAGCGGACATTGTGTAAAACTCTCTGCAGCGAAAACCGCAAGACCAATACGGTCATAATTACGATGCGAAACGAAATCAATGGCTACCTGCTTACTCACTGATAATCGATCCGGGTTAAAATCCCTGGCAAGCATGGAAGAAGAAAGATCCATCACGAGGAATATATCAATCCCCTCCCCTTTCACAATCTCATCCACATTTTCTCGCTGCGGTCTCGCCATAGCAATAATGTACAGTGCAATGGAAAACCAAAATAATGGCTCCATCCACCGATATAATTTTACCCGCCAGCTATCCGGTATTTTATTGGTGAGCGAAGAAACAGGCAATGCTTTAACCTGACCCTTCCGACGTTGCAGGATCCGGTAGATGATGACCACCGGAATGATTTCCAGCCACAATAACCACAAGGGTGATGACAGAACGATATTATTCCACAGGTTCATCCGTTGATAGTTTATCAGTGATGACCGGTGGCGGGATCTCTTTTGTTTCGTTGACAAAATTCCGCACCCGCATGATCGCTGCAGCATGCAGATCTATACCCGGATCCGCCTTTGCAAATTTGATCAGGTCGGATACAGATAATAATTCCGCGGTATCGTCCTGCAAAGAACTGCTCAATTGTAAGGCACGAAGCTGACCCACGATTTCATCTGTTGTCTGCTCCAGTGCTTTTATTCCATACCTGCGTTCCAGGTACTCCCTGAGGATGGCTGTAAGTAAAGAATAATGTTCCTTAACTTCACCACTTTGCCATAGACGTTTATTTTCCAGTTCATCAAGTGAACTCAATGCCCACTCATGTGGCAATGGTTCTGGTAAAATAATTTCAGGTGTTTCAATCTTACGGTTTCTTTTCTTCCACCATAGATAAGCAGCCACAAGCAATGCGATAACGACAAGCGCATGAGGTATATATTTTTTATAATAGCCCAGGCTGAATGGCTGACGTACAATATCCTTGATCGGTGCAAGACCCGATGAATCCGGCTCAATGGATTTTACCTGGATAGGAATATCTGTTGTAAGAAATGTATCCAGGTTATTCCCGTCACGGATTACAATTTCGAGAACCGGAATATGTACATACCCTGTATCAAAAACAGAGATCAGCCAGGTGGCACGCGTTGACGCCGGATTTTTGGAATCCACCTCAGGACCACTGGCCACTTCGATTCCGGGTATCGAGTCTGGCCAAACTTCCGCTAAGTTGCGCCATTCTTTACCATTGGAAAGATCCGTAGTGATTGTAGCCTTCACCTGGTCTCCGAGCAGCACTTCTGTACGATCCACTGTCATCACAGTCTGCGTAAACGCATGCAATGTCAAAAGAACAAATGCCACAAGAAAACTCCACCTCATTAGTTTGACCTTTGTTTGAAAAACCGGTGGAGTTCCTGGATATAGGATTGATCAGTCGTCAGTGTGATCACATCACTCTGGTTACGCTTAAACTGATCTTTAAAATTTAAAAGCCTGTCTGCATATGCTAATGCAAAAGCATGTCTCACGACCGGATCGGATGTATCTACCAGCTTCGTATGGCCAGTCTCTGCGTCACGTAATCGCATGATACCGGCATCCGGCAGGTTGCTTTCAGAAGGATCATGCACATGGATCCCGATCACATCATGACGACGCGAAGCGATCCGAAGCGTTGATTCAAAATTACCCGTGATAAAATCACTCATTACAAAAGCAATACATTTTTTCTTGATCACATTACTCACATACGCGAGCGGCACATTGATATCAGTAGCTTTTCCTGATGGTTCAAAATACAGCAGCTCGCGAATGATCCTGAGGAGATGTTGCCTTCCCTTTTTTGGAGGGATATACATTTCGATCTTATCAGAAAAGAGAATCAGGCCGACCTTGTCATTATTTTGTAAAGCAGAAAATCCAATCACCGCACATAACTCTGCGATCCATTGATTTTTCCATTGTTCACCCGTACCATAAAAAATAGAAGGACTGGCATCAACCAGCAGCATAATGGTCAGCTCACGTTCTTCTTCAAAAACTTTGATATGTGGCTCACCCGTGCGTGCAGTTACATTCCAGTCAATATCACGCACTTCATCGCCATAATGATAGGATCGCACTTCACTGAATGACATACCACGTCCTTTAAAAGCTGAATGGTATTCACCAGAAAAAATATTCTTACTCAAGCTCCTGGTCTTGATCTCTACTTTACGTACCCGTTTGATCAGTTCGCTTGTATCCATGTGTGCTTGGTGTACGGCTGCTTACCAACCGAAGTATCGCCAGTATTTCTTTTTGATAAACTGTTTGCTTTCAGTGATGGGCAATTGGCGAATGTCATCACCATAGATCAGGCTGAATTCGGTTACCATCACAGCTCCTGATGCTGATGGGATGATTTGCGAATATCCGGCACTGGTGAGCCATTTATTATACTCCGGGTCGTGATCCATGTGCGGCAGTGATCGTGTGATCAGCAGATCTCCGGCAGCTTTCAGATCAGCCGGTGTATTCAGAAGATCATTTGCGGTCAAAAACAAATCATCTTTTTTCAGCCACACAAAACTTTCACGTCGAACTGTACCCGGATTAATATATGTGATCATACCGCTGACATATTGCTCGCCGGAATCAATGATCTCAATCCATCCCGAGGACCTGTGTACGAGTCGACCTGATGAACCGGGTTGATTCATTCCTGTCAGATGATTGATACCATCATTCCATCCCTTGTCAATCCATGCTGATAACCATGGCGCAAACATTTCACTTTCAAACTCAGGATACACGAAATCCAGGAATCCCATGCTATTATCGAAATGCCTGACCGAGATGGGCATGGTCTGCTTGATAGATGCACTGTATTCTTTTCCATCGACAACGACCTTGTAGATCTGTGCATCTTTTTGCCGCATCTGTATTTTGATTGGCGCTCCGTTTGGATTCTGCAGTACAGTATTCCAGATTGAACATGAGCCATCAAGACAATACCCTTCGAAACGTGAAAATTCGCCGCTTCTTTTAGCAACACCTGATACAATACCATAGTCCATCTTCTGAATGGAGAAAGACATTTCCGGCACCATGTCAACTTTTATCCACTCCGCAATGGGTTTGAAGTTTTTGATCTTAATGATCGAAGACGGATACGCAACGATATCAAACAACCTGCTCTGATCCGCCGACATCCACTCCATGCGCAGCTGATCCGCAGTGATCGAACCTTTCAGATAGCCTGTGAGCCTGTCATACTCATCACGTTCCTGCAACTGAAATAAATCTTTTTTCCCGCGATCACCTAAGAGGCGATGGATACGTTGATCACTTTTGTGGATCAGGATACCAGCCATTTGTGTGCTGTCGTAGGCAAGCACCAGTGTGACCGGATGATAATCTGCAAGGACACCTTCATATGTTTGCGTCCACTGGATGCGACCCAACTGGGAAGCAATCCATGGATCCACACGGGACTGGGCATACAGATGTTGAAGAAATAAAAAACTAATAAAGAAGGAGAATAATTTCATGTTCAATTTACCTATGGTACTTCAATACTGTTGAGGATCGTGCGGATGATGTCTTCCGCACTGACGTTCTCAGCCTCTGCTTCATAACTTAATCCCATACGATGCCGCATGACATCGGGACACACCTGCCTTACATCTTCAGGTATCACATATCCCCTGCGTTTCATAAATGCCATCGCTTTCGATGCAATGACCAGATTGATACTTGCACGGGGAGATGCTCCGTATGAGATTAGGGGTTTTATTTTAGACAAGCCTGCTAATTCAGGCTGACGTGTTGCAAATACGATATCGAGAATATAGTTTTCTATCTTCTCATCCATGTACACCTTGCGAACTGTCTTGCGTGCGCGAAGGATATCTTCTGTTGAGGCAACAGGTTGTAATTGGAGTTTTGTTTCTCCCGTGAGGGACCGTTGCATGATCATCCGCTCTTCTTCACGAAGTGGATAATCAATATTGACTTTCATCATAAAACGATCGACCTGTGCTTCCGGGAGATTATATGTGCCTTCCTGTTCGATTGGATTTTGTGTAGCCAGGACAAGGAATGGTTCTTTTAATTTGAATGTCTCACCACCTATCGTAACCTGTCTTTCCTGCATCGCTTCAAGGAGTGCACTCTGCACTTTGGCAGGTGCCCTGTTGATTTCATCTGCAAGTATGAATTGTGCGAAGATGGGTCCCTGGCGCACACTAAACTGGCTGCTGGCAGGATTATAAATCATCGTACCAATGATATCCGCTGGCAGGAGGTCAGGTGTAAACTGGATGCGGCTGAAAGATGCATCAATACATGACGCCAGTGTTTTAATAGATAATGTTTTTGCGAGCCCGGGAAGACCTTCGAGTAATACGTGGCCATCAGCCAACAAACCCAATAGCAATCGGTTGATCATGTAGGACTGACCCACTATGACGCGGCCGGTGGCCTCCATTATCCTGTCGACAAAGGCACTTTCGTTGTATATCTCCTGACTAAGCGCCTCTATATCTACGCTGGCTTGCATGGTGGTTGTATTTTTAACGGACTGTGAAAATAAACTCTATGATGCATATACAAAGGAACACGTGTTTTAACCACATGTTAAGAGCTTTTTACATACACCCCTCGCTGATCGTCTTGGCCTTATGTATTTTTATTTCCCTCCCCGTCGCTTCTCAAACGCTGGAACCTGTCACATCGATCCGCGAATTGAGAGATGGATACCTGATTGTCCGATTTCCGTCAATGAAATCCAAAATTGATACCCTCCAATCGATGGCTCGCCAGGCTACTGATCCTGCCACCAAAACCCGGCTGGAAAAAGTACTTAACGAAACTACAGAACAACGAGATGCGACCATCCGGGAGTATACGGATGCCTTCCGCACCCAATACAATTTCTCCAAAGTGGCCTTTTTTATGGATTATGAATCCCGGGATCTGTCAAAAGCCCAATTCCAGACAATCGAAGGCAAAACAGTCACGTGGGAACAGATCAACACGTCACCTGTTTATTTTCTATATTTTGAACGGACAGAAGAAAGCAAAATTGATGCGCTCGTTGTATACAACAACGAAGGAAAAATAGTCCCCAGACCATTTCCCAATAATTTCACACGCGGGGGTTTTAGTTTTCTCTTTCTGAAATTCACGGAACGATCGATACCCGATTCCAAAGTGAAAAATATTAATAAAAGGTTTTATAAGTTTTGGGAGGATGTGACGTACCAAAAAACTAAAAACTAAAAACTAAAAACTTAAAGATAATAGTTAATAGTTAACAGTTAATAACTAAAAGTTGTACTGGCAGGATGCGTATGTTTAAAATCCAATTTCCAAAAGTCCAAAATATAAAATCCAAAATCTCACGCTCCAGCGTGATGGCGCCTCAGGCGTTCATAAAATTCAATTAGAGTCCGAAATCTCATAATCTGGCGTCCAAAACTTCGTACTTCTAAATTCGTACTTCTATCTTAATTGCCGTTCTTCTTCAATTCTTCCACCTTCAAACTATCTGGTGTGGGCTTAAAATAAGGCTTATGCGGTTTATTAGGTTTGGGTGGTTTTGGAATCGTGTCAAGTTTGAAATCAAGTGAATTGACGATCATCATGGAATCCACATATTCTGCTGCCGCCATCAAAGCACGCTCCCTGCAAAGAACAATTTGTTCTTCACGCCATTGCTGGAGGCGGATCTGAATAGCCGTTTCGATCAAATCTTCCTGTGAAACAGGTTTACTGCAGCCGTAAAATGCTGTGAGAATTAATATGACAAAGCAGACATTTTTCATTGGACAAGAATATTCATTTCAGCACGTCGCTCAGTCATAATAGAGTCAACAGCCGTCTGATATATCTTACCATAGATACTATCACAATACGCATCTAATTCTGATTGTAGTACAAGACTTTTTTGCTGGAAGACTGTATCAATCGTGTGCCTGCTTTGGCGTGTAGGCTCTACATTCCGTGTCGTACAGGAAATAAGAAAAAGAAAAAAGATCAATGAAAGGAAGTTTCTCATTGTGGTTGTCGTCGCTTCAACTCAAAGTTCTGCCCGAGATATACTTTCCGGACCATTTCATCTGCAGCCAGTTCTTCAGCAGAACCAGCTTTCAGGATACGACCTTCAAACATCAGGTATGCCCTGTCCGTAATGCTCAGTGTCTCCTGCACATTATGGTCTGTGATGAGGATGCCAATGTTTTTCGTTTTTAATGTGGAAACGATATGCTGAATATCTTCTACAGCAATCGGGTCAATACCGGCAAAAGG
>JANPKZ010000170.1:0-13028 GCA_031426295.1 Saprospiraceae bacterium | reverse complement strand
CCTAAATTTGAAACGTCACCTTCAATTGCATAGGCGAGATAAAAGGGATAGGGTTGTGATGCATCATCATTTTTGTTTTCATGAAGGATCAATGCTTCATAACTCGTTTCTGTTGGCAACCATTTTCCCATCAGTCGATGTGCCATGATACTGGGCTCCATTTTAGTCGCCTCCGCTAATGCACGTACCACCAGTGTTTGTGAAACACCGATACGAAAGCTGCCCATCATGAGTTTGTTGAAGACAAATGTTTCGTGACGGGAAAGTTGTTTCCATGCTGCAGTGATATGATTTCGTTTTTCATCATCATTCATCGCAGGTAATTTGCGCAGGTAGTCAAACCAGTCGCTTAAGGATCTTTCTTCGGGGATGTCAGTTACCTCAGGAAGGATAAGTGAAATGGTTTCGCCTAAATCACCCACGCTGCTATAGCTTTCGCGAAAGAGCCACTCAGGAATATTAGCCTCCTGCGCCGCCCACTGCCATGCCTGTGTGCTGTTAATTTTAAACGAAGGACGCCTTCCTGTAAATAAAGCAATGGCCCATATTTTATCTTCATCTGAAGCGGTAGTAAAATAGTCCTTCATCAGACTAACCTTCTCGTTGGTCTTGTTGGTGCGATCGAGCGCTAAGAATAATTCAGCAAACTGTTTCATGACTTCGGTTCTTCGTTTGCTGCATTTTCATCGACTACTACTTCTTCTTTTTCCTCTTCACCATACATTGTTTTTACTTCTGCTGCCCATATGCCAATTTCATTCAGATAGCGGGAGAGGACGCTGGTATATCCATGCGTCACGTAAATTTTTTCTGCACCAGTATCTTTTATCGTTGCGAGCAACTCATTCCAGTCTGCGTGATCACTCAATGCAAACCCCTGGTCAATTGAGCGCCTGTTTTTAGCACCTCGGACTAACATCCAGCCTGAGCAATATCCAGAAGAATATGGTGCAAGTTTTTTAGACCAGATACTATTGTCAGCTGAAGGAGGAGCCACGATCAGGGAGCCTTTAAATAATTTCTTATCTGTATCACGAGTGATGAGTGTCATCTCAGGCAAATCAAAACCTGATGCACGTAATGTTTCATTGACTGCATAGACAGCTCCATGTGCGTAGATGGGTTCGCCGTCATGGCGGATGTTTTTAATAAGTCGTTGCATTTTGCCCAGCGAATATCCCATCAGCAAACTTGCCTTGCCATCACTTCTGTTTTTTTCGCGCCACGCATTGATGTCATCAAAAATTTCGGATTGGGGTTGCCATTTATAGATCGGCAAACCGAAAGTTGCTTCTGTGATAAAAGCATGACATTTTACAGCTTCAAAAGGAGCTGAAAAATTATCATTTTCAACTTTGTAATCACCGGTGAAAACCCATACTTCTCCTTTGTGTTCTGCGCGCACTTGCGCCGAGCCGATGATATGGCCGGCAGGATGAAGAGAAAAATTTACACCGTTGATTGTGAAGGTCTCGCCGTATTCTACAGTTTGTAAAGAGATGTGCTGGCCTAATCGTAAGCGGAGGATGGCGGCGCTGTCCTTATGGGCGAGATAATGTTTGCTGCCCCATTTGGCGTGATCACTATGGGCGTGAGTGATGATGGCCTTGTCCACAGGGATCCAGGGATCAATATGCACATCGGCTATTGAACAGTGGATACTTTTGCCTGTAAACTGGAGCAGGGTTTTGGCCATAATGTCGGGTCAAGGACGTAGAGTAAAGGAAATTGGGTGCGGGAATGTTTTGTAAAAAAAAGGGTAAATACCCGTGGATATTGAGTAAACGGATATTGACTATATCTATGGATATGTGGAAGCGAAAGTTAAGGCTGAAGAATATTATAAAAGTTAACCCAAAGGAAATCTGTAAAAATTTTGCCGAACGCCACTTCGCTTTACGCGCGGTCATTGGGGATCCGGATATTGGCGATATCTGTAAATAGCGGAAGTGGTGGTTCAGGCTGCAGAAATATGCCGGATGAATCATTTTCTGTATTGAAAAGATCCTGAAAATCCCAAAAATACTCAGATGCCGGTTTTCTGCGAAATCTGTCGCATGAGTTTTGGAATTGAATTTGTTCGGCCCGTCAGGACTACTCATTGTGTGGGAAGATCCGATAGATAGGGTATTGATCCTAAAATCAATTTGACTTCAGGCCTCTTATCAGACACTTATTCGGAAAAAAAGGACATAAAGCCCGTCAATATTGAGATGCCGGTTTTCTACGAAATCCATCGAGTTGATGTGGAGCGTGCGTTTCCTAAGGCCCTTCAGGCCTACCGGATGCGATGGTGCATCATCACAGATAGGGCTTCACCCCATCCTAATATCCTACGGCTCTTCAGGCCTAATAAAAGCCATGCCATCCCTGTAACGCCCTGTCCTAGCCATGCCCCGTTACGCCCTGCCATGCAAACCATGCTATGCCTGCAACCCCTGCTCCTTCACCACCACCGCAGGCGGAATCAACATATAAAGCAACGGCGTCACGATACGTGACAACAACGTAGAACTAATCAATCCGCCAATCAACACAAGCGCTAACGGCGAGATCAACGGAGAATTTTCCATCACCAGCGGGATCATACCACCTATCGCAGTCATCGAAGTGAGAAGTATCGGGAGAAAACGCGTCTCAGCACCATTCAACACCGCCTCTTTCAACGGCATACCCTGCTCGCGCAATTGATTTGTATAATCTACAAGCAGGATACTGTTCTTGATCTCGATCCCCATCAACGCGACCATACCAATCGTCGCAACAAACGACAATGTCTCACCACCAATGAATAAAATCATCAATGCACCGACAATACCTAATGGAACAACTGACAACACAATCAACGTACTCTTAAACGTGCGGAACTCCAATACAAGAATGGCAAACAACGCAAACACCGTAA
This sequence comes from Saprospiraceae bacterium, assembly GCA_031426295.1. Lineage (GTDB taxonomy): Bacteria > Bacteroidota > Bacteroidia > Chitinophagales > Saprospiraceae > Opimibacter. Next base: position 10,123 of record JANPKZ010000170.1, on the reverse strand, counting down.
TGAGAATAATACTGCCCATGCCACCAAATGATTCTTCACGCGCTTCTTTTTCTCCTGCAGCCACAAACCGATATCCCGGAGGCATTTTGATGGTGTCCAGTTTCTTTTCAATATCATCAAACAATTCAAACGTATTGTAGCCGGAAGAGACAAAGCTCGTCACATTAGTGTAACGCTCTTTATTGTAGTGGCGAATGACACTCGGTGATTCAGCTGGCTCAATAGAAGCGATCTGCGTCAATGGGATTAATGCACCGGAAAGAGATGTGACATATATTTTCTTGAAAACTTCCAACGCTTTATCCGGATCAAAATCCTGGATGGTCAGCAACATATTAAATTCATCACCTTCCGCATCACGAATGCTTTGATTAGGCAATCCGGCGATACTGAGACGCACAGTCTTTGCAACTTCCGCGGGCAAAACACCCAGCAGTCCTGCTTTCTCTTTATCAATGACTACATTGAGATTTGTTTTCGGCAGACGAAGTTCATTTCCTACATATAATGTGCCTTCAGTTTTTTCAACAATATCCTCCAGCAACAAACTGTATTTTGTCAACGTGTCAAGATTGCTCCCGAGAATCCTGAATTCAATCGGTGCCAGAATCGGAGGACCTTGCTGAAATTGTTTTATTTCAATGTTAGCACCTGGAATTTTTTTGTAACGCATTCTTAATGAATCTGTCATCGCGACAATCTCAGGCACATGAAAATCCGGATTTGTCTGGACAAAAAGTTGTGCAAAATTGGGCGTATAATCCTGTTGAAACACATTATAGTACACACGTGGATTACCCTTGCCAACATTCGTACTTACACTCACTATATTTTCTGTTTTTAACAAATCCTGTTCTACGAGACGAGCAATACGATTCGTTTCTTTAAGGCTTGTACCTGGCGGCGTGTTGATATCGACATTAAACATCGGTTTTTCGGAAACAGGAAATAAGCTGAAACCGATCAGAGGGATCAATCCAAGACTTCCAATAACAATTAGACCAGTAATCACCAACGCCTTTACAGGGTGATCAAATGACCAAGTCAATACTTTCTGATAAGGTGCGTTGATATATTTTTTAAATGCACGCAAAAACATATTACCATCAGGCCGTTCGTGTTTTTTCAAGATCATACTTGCCAGGAAAGGAATGATCGTCAGGGAGACAAAGAGTGATGCTATGATGGTCAGCAACACAGCCATGGGCAAAGGTCTGATAAACTCACCCGAACCTTCTGGCAGGAACAACAAAGGGAGGAATGCAAGCAACAACGTTGCAGTACAACCAATCACAGCGACAGCAATCTGTTTGGTGGCCACAATAGCAGCCTGCTTTCGTTCATACCCCATTCGCATAAACCGCTCGATATTTTCAACGATTACAATGGAGTCATCCACCAGCAATCCTAATGCGATCACCAGACCGACAATACTTAATTGGTTTAATGTAAAACCGGTATAGTTGAGAAATGCAAGACCTATTGCCAGCGATAGCGGAATACTGATCATCACAATTAACGCTGCTCTAAAACCCAGAGGTAAAAGCGTCAGCATCACTAACGAAATCGCTATTGCAAAATCACGCCCTAATCCGGTTAATCTTCTCCGCACATTTTTTTCCTGGTCAAAACTGGTTTCCATCTTAATATGCGCTGGAAGGGTCTTCTCATACGTATCCAACACCTCCTGGATCGCAACCCTGTTTTGCACAATGTTTTTCCGGTCCTTTAAAGCCGTAATTACCCATAGCGCAGGTTGTCCATTGAAACGTGCAATATGCGTTTCCTCTGCATTCTCTTTCCGAATGATCGATATATCTCTGAGATGAATTGTTTTTCCTTCAGCAGTTGTATTGACAATGATATTGCGGATGTCATCCAGTGTATTCAGCTCGCTGTTGGTCTTGATGTTAAATTGTTTTTTACCCAGGTCAACGCTACCACCTGGAATATTCACATTATTTGCCTGGATGACATTGATCACCTGGTTGAGTCCAATACCATACCGTGACATCTTATCAAGCTCAAGCGCAATGTTGATTTCTTCAACGGGGTTTGCCTGTACTTCAACCCATTTAATGTCCTTAATACGCTCAATTTGTTTTTCAAGTTCTTCCGCCTTGTCATTTAATTCTTCAGGACTTGCAGTAGAAGAAACCAGTGCTGTTTGCAAAATGGCTACATCCGATGATGATGCGCGCACAACATCCAGTACAACTATTCCTGAAGGAAGATCAGGTCGCACTTTGTTGACCTCGCGTATGACATCATTGTTTTTATTATCGACATTCACCCCATACGTAAATTCCACCTGCAACACCATCAGACCATCACCACTATATGACGTCATTTTTTTGATATTGTCCAGATTGTACAATACATCTTCAATCGGATCTGCTACCAGTTGTTCCATATCGGCAGGACTCGTACCGGGATACACAGCAAGTATGATAAAGATCGGTGCACCGAACGGCGGATCTTCTCCGCGTGGCATATTGAATAATGCATTCCCACCCAATGCCAGTGCCAGCACAAACAGGATGATGGTGAATTGGTAGTTTTTAACCGAGAAAGACGTTAGGGACATAGCGTGAATCGTGAGTCGTGAATCGTGAGTAGTTTCTCACTAAGCGCAGGGAACGCAGATTATTATGATTATTAGAATTTGTTATGATTCGATCCTTGTTTCAAAATTGAAATTGGCGAACGGGTTGTGTCTTTGAGAAAATGACTTATTGAAATTTGCGTAAAACATATCAAGTGTTCTCACTTTCTCATCTCTCTCACTTCTCTATTACGACCTTGTCTCCATCTTCCAAAAATCCACTCCCCGCAGTAATCACTTCCGTTGCACCTTCAAGACCCGACTTCACCGCAATCGTTTCTCCATGAAACTGCTGGATCTGGATCACACGTTTTTGCGCAACACCATTCAGAGGCACATACACAACACCTGTTTTTCCATTGGATGAAACCATTGCTTCAATTGGTATAACTGGAAATTCCCCCGTTGCCTTAGGTGCGATTTCTACATTCGCGATCATGCCGGCTGCAATGCGATTGTCTTTCGATGGAATGCTGATCTCTGCATCAAATGTGCCACTGGTTGCATTCGCGACATCAGAAAGGCGTTGCACTTTTCCATCGATGGCCAAACCCGGATATGCATCCAGTGTTATTTTGACATCATCACCTTTTCGAACACGACCATAATCTTTATCGGTCAAACCTGCAATTAGTTTCCAGTCAGATTGTTGCACGCCCATAATATAATATACTGGTGTACCGGGTCCTGTGACTTCACCTTCATTTAAAAACTGCTTTACAATTTTTCCATTGATCGGTGATCGTACTTCTGAAGTCGACATGTTAAATCGTGCAATCTGCAACGTCTTCTTTGCCATGTCTACACCAGTTCCTGCATTTTGAAGCTGTTCGAGTGTTGCAATGCTATCTGCGTAAAGATTTTTTATTCGCTGTTGGTCACGCATGGCTTTATCCAGTGCGAATTGCGCTTGTGTTGCCTGAGCTTCGATCTCAGTGAGATTGAGTTTTGCAAGCAGCTGTCCTTTTTTCACAGCATCCCCTTCTTTGACAAACGTGCGTGAGATTACACCTCCTGTTTTGAATGAAGGCTTAGCTTCAGTATCAGACTGAAGTATACCTGTGAGGTGAATCACATCCTGCATGCCAGATAAGGAAACAGGCGCCGTGCGTACATAGAATACATCAGATGGTTTTTCAGTGTGCACCGCAACTGTCGCCTCATCGTTTTTCTTGCAGGCGTATAGCGTAACACCTGTTACACCCACAAGGCCTGCGACAACATAAGCAAGAAGGTCTTTTCGGAAATTTCTCATGATTAATTTATTGGAGTGGTTGCCGCAATTCGTTCGATGTTGATCATGCGAATCCACGATTGATATTTGGCAAGGTTTTGTTGGAGTTGAGTATTCGTCACCTGCGTTCTCGCATCGAGCAACTCGATGTAATTGGCAAGACCTTCTTTGTAGCGACGTAATGTTTCGTCATAATACCGGTTATTGCTTGCGAGCAGGAGGGTATAGCTGTCATAAATGCCGATGTCCGATTTCAGGCTTTCGATCTCGGATTGTAACTGCATATCAAAAGCACTTTTTGTCCACGCATAACTGGACTGCTGTGCTTCCATCGATGCCTGCCATTCTTTTCTGCGCAGGCTGCTCTTTTTATTATCCCAGATCGGAATTTCTAATCCCACTCCTCCTAAGACATAACCACCCCAGTCAACGCCATACGCTTGCGAACCAAGATCAAGTTGAATGCCGAGTGTTGGAGCAAAATGTTTTTCTTCCAGCGACAATGCCAGTTCCTGTATGCGGATAGATTTTTGAAGCTGAAGTAATTCTTCCCGCCCATCAACATTTTCAATGCCGGGAATGGAAGGGATACTTCTGAATGTATCCTGTATGATGACAGCATCAGCTTCACGGTGCAACAAAAAATTAAAATAGGATTGTGCGTTTTTAAGATCTGATGCTGCTTTTTGCTTTTGAGCCTTGAGCACTTCGATATCAGATTCGATACGCATTCGGCCTGATGGGATTGCCATACCATTTCGGATCAGGCTTTCTGTGATGCGTTTGTTTTCATTCAGCAACACAAGTCCCTGATCCATGATCTGGATTACCTCTCCTGCTTGCATCCATTGGAAATAAGCTGACTTCACATCACGTGATAGATCACGAATCGTTTGTTGTGTTTGTAATCCCGCAAGCTGTACTTCTTCTTCTTTGATCCATTTGTTGTATTTAATTTCGGGACGCAGGATCGGTTGTGTGATGCGAAATTTTACATCATGAAAATTGTTAGGAAGAAAATTGATGGACTGATCTTCGATCATGGGAAATTGATCTGTTTCCAAAATTTCATTCAATGCTGTATAAACAGGATTTAACAACATCCCGACTGGTAATTCGATATTTCGACCACCTGCAGCAAGTGTATAATTTGCCTGGAAGTTTACTTCCGGTCCCCACATACGTGATGCTTCCTGCAGGCGCAGGTCCTGGCGTCGTTCATTTGTTTTTTTCTCCCGGATCAGTAAGTTGTTTTCAATAGCGTCGGCTACATACTGATCCAGGATGGCTTGTGAAAACACTGAAGAGATCAGTACAAAAAATGCCGGAAGTAGTAAGATGGTTTTCATGACATGTGGTGATGTTGGTGGGATTTTATTTCAAGCTTTGTCGTACTACGTCAAAAAACAGATCGAATGTGCGGAAGAGAAAAGATTGCTTTTCCTGCGCCTCATAAATATTAAGTCGCTCTTTTGTGTAGAGTGTGACGAGACCATGTACCTGGCTCCACAGCATCAATGAAACTACATCGAGATCAAGACCTTGCCTGAAGTATCCCGCATCGATACATGCTTTGACGGTTTCCTTGACCATGCCGATCGCCATCGCACCATCCTTCCAGAATTCTTCTTTGGTAGCGAGCGTCTCCATCGTGCAGGAGAGAATGAACATAAGTTCATAGTCCTGGGGATTGTCGATACCATATTGCAGGTACCCGATACCAATTCCCCGGAGTCGTTCGAGTGGATCAGCTATATGTTGAGTGGAGTGGAAGAGCGAATTCATCTTGCACTCGAAGGCCTTGTCATGGAGTGCAAGTAGGAGGTCATTCTTGTCCTTAAAGTGGAGATAGATGACACCAGGGCTGTATTCGATCTTCGACGCGATCTTGCGGATGCTTGTATTCTCATACCCCTCTGACAGGAAAATTTCCCTTGCCGCGCTGAGGATCAGGTCTTTAACTCCTTCCCGTTCCCGTTCTTTCCGTTCTGCAATACCCATAATTGAACACACTGTTAATTAAATACATGGCAAATATATTGAACAGTGTTCATAAATGCAAGGGGTGTTCATTTTGGCAGTAGAGAGGTGTTGCACGGGTCTCTACTTCTAAAATTGTTAACGGGCTGATTGTCAATGGCTCCAGATAGTTACCAACATCCATTTTTTAGTTAAATTTTTACGCTATAAAATTTTCAAAGGAGGGCATTCACGCAAGGGTCTAGACAAAAGATGCTATCCATTAAGACTATAATATCTTCACACCAACTAATCAGAAGACCATTTGAATAACAAGAAAAAGATATTAGTCACTGGAGGCTTGGGCTTTATAGGAAGCCATACGATTGTCGATCTCCTGGAAGCGTCCTATGATGTAGTATCCCTGGATAATGAAATCAATTCCTCAGTAGAGGTGCTTGATGGGATTGAAAAAATCACAGGTGTCCGTGTTGAAAATATACATGTTGATCTCAGGGATGCAAAAGAAACAATACCAGACGTTAAGCAACATGGACAATTTGATGCAATCATCCATTTCGCAGCACTAAAGAGTGTGGGTGAATCGGTCGAACAACCCACACGTTATTTTCAAAATAATGTTGGCGGTACGGTTACTACTCTTTTACTAATGGATGCGTTGAAGATTCCGCATTTAATATTTTCTTCTTCATGCACAGTGTATGGATCACCTGATAAACTTCCTGTGACAGAAGATCTGCCATTTGCAAAAGCAGAAAATCCATACGGTGCCAGCAAGCAGACTAGCGAGATCATCTACGAACAATATTTTAAATCTGCTCCTGGCAAAACTGGTATTTCATTACGATATTTTAATCCGGCAGGAGCTCATCCTTCTGCGATTATTGGTGAATCCGCGCGCAATGTTGCGACAAATCTGGTGCCGGTAATTACAGAAACAGCTATAGGAAAAAGAGATGAGGTAGTCGTAATGGGAAGTGATTATCCGACGCGTGATGGAAGTTGTATCCGCGATTATATTCATGTTGTTGATCTGGCAAAAGCACATACGCTCGCATTGCAACTTTTGTTGGAAAACAAACAAGAGAGTGCATACAATGCATACAATCTTGGATTGGGCGAAGGCACCACAGTGCTGGAAGCAATTACGGCATTTGAAAAATCAACAGGTGTAAAAGTCAATTACAAAATGGGTCCCAGGCGAAGTGGTGATGTAGCTGCTATTTATGCTGACCCCTCTTTGGCAAAACGTACACTGAATTGGCAACCCATGTATACTATTGATGACATCATGCAGAGTGCATGGGCATGGGAAAAAGTACGTACAAAGATGTAATTTGCATCTCCACGTATGAAGATCTTCAACCTTATACTCGCCGCTCTCTTTCTCTCTTTTGCTGCGCTGCAGTTTAATGATTCGCCCGGTGATATCCTGTTTTGGGTGTTGATCTATTCAGGCATTGCGGTGATTTCTGCTTTCGCGGCATTCAAGAAGTACAACATGTGGGTGATCGTTCTCGGTCTTGCTGTTGTCGTCTACGAACTCTTCCGCAAGTTTCCCACCTTCGCGCAATGGGTCGATGATGGCATGCCAAGTATCACCGGAGCAATGGAAGCTTCTTCCCCTCACATCGAGTTTGCGCGCGAATATCTTGGTCTGGTGATTTGCCTGATCGCATTGATATATCACTATGTGATGTATGCGAGGCAGCGGGCGAAGACGAAGGATTGATGTGTGATGTTGTTGGTGGGAACACCAACAACGGCTAGTACTTTTACACGCAATCCACTTGCACTAGCAAATGTTGGTGTTCCCACTAGCCAATTAGCCAATGTTGGTGGAAACACCAACATTTCCCGTTTTACAAACGACTAATTCATACCCCACTCCTTATTTTTATCCTAATGTCAAAACCAGTTATCTATACCATAGGTCACTCAACTCATACGCTCGAATATTTCCTCGAGTTGCTCACCACATATTCCATTGACACACTCATCGATGTCAGAAGCCTCCCGGCCAGCAGCTATAACCCGCAATTCAATAAAGAACCGCTTTCCAATTTTTTGAAAAGAAATAAAATCGATTATCGCCACATGCCCGAATCATTCGGCGCAAGACATACGGATCCGGATGTCCTTGATGAAGATGGCAGGGTAGACTTTCATTCCATCCGGAAAACCTGGAGCTTTAAGGAAGGGATTGAAAAAGTGATCATCGATATTGAAAACGGAAAAGTGATGGCGCTCATGTGTTCCGAAAGTGATCCATTAGCATGCCATAGGTTCTCCATGATTTCGTTCGAACTGGAAAGACAGGGAATCGAAGTACGTCATATCCTGAAAGACAAAACTTCTTGTTTGAATTCAGATCTCGAACAGCAAATTCTAAAAAAGTATTCCAAAAAAATACCGCACCCGGATTTGTTTCAGCCCGATATTTCCATTGACGATCAATTACGAGCTGCATACAGATTACACAACAAGGAAGTAGCATATTCACCAGCAGACCGGCACCATCCGGAAGAAAACGATGATTAAGATTTTCACGATCGGGTTTGCCGGAAAAACAGCAGAACAGTTTTTCAAATTACTTCTGGATGCAGACGTGAAAAAGATCATAGATACACGCGTCAATAACTTGTCACAACTGGCTGGTTATGCAAAAGCAAAAGATCTTGAATATTTCGCATACGCGATCGGCAAAATCAGATACGAACATCTCCTTGAATTTGCACCTACCAAAGAACTGTTATCCATGTACCGCGATCACACGATCTCGTGGGAAGATTATGAAGTAGCCTACCATCAGCTACTGGAAGACCGTAAAATTTTAGACACAACAGATGTCAGCGCTTTTGATCACTGTGTCCTTCTCTGCAGTGAAAACGAACCTGACCATTGTCACCGAAGGTTGTTGGCAGAATATTTACAAAAGGAAAACAAAACCATTGAAATTATTCATCTGATGTAAACATGAATGCCCGTTTTATTTGCCTGGCCAACTCCCTGAAAGAAGGGGGCCGTTGCCTCGCAGGAATTGAAGTGAATGATCACAATCAACCACTTTTTATCAACAATAGACCCAAGTGGATACGGCCCGTTTGTCACACAACTCACGGTGAGGTTCCGGTTCACATTGCTATTCCGTATCGGTTACTCGACATCATCGAGATCGACGACATCGAAGGTCATCCACACCTGTATCAAACAGAAAATGTTCTTTTCAATACTCACTCCATCAAGTGCGGTGGAAAGTTTGATTCCGAACATCTAAAAAATATTTGCGAAAAACATCCTTGTATTTTAGGTAATAAAGGAAAAGCCTTGTCATCAGAAACGATCGAACTTCTCGATCATTCTCTGATGTTCATCACCACCGATCAGTTTGAAATCATTAAAAAAATTTATCCCGAAAAACCACATCGACCACAGATCCGTATTGCATTTTCATACATGGATACGATCTACGAACTTCCCGTTACCGATCCGGAATTTCGTGACCACTACATTGAAGACAACACAATCCTGAATCATGTTCAACGAGTGTATATGTGTTTGTCGATCGGCATACCCTGGGAAGGGTGGTATTATAAGCTTGTGGCGTCGATTATTTATTGAGAGTGAGAGTGAGCCACGTCTAACCCCATACCCCCTGAAAGTGCGATGCTCCGTCTAACCCCCTACCCCCTGAAAGGGGGACCTGTATAATTCCTGAAATTAAAAATCAAAGTCCCCCTTTCAGGGGGTAGGGGGTTAGACCGAGCTCTAAGCGTTAATCACATTCTTCAACGCAACATCTTTATTTCGTAAATCCGCCCCTCCCTCAAAAATGGATTTCATATTCGTCAAATGAAATGTCCATCCCGTCTTACATCCAAGGTGCCAGAAATGCATTCCTTTTTCATCAGTAGGAATATCTGTCTGAGTTAATTGCACTACAGTATGTTCCCCTTCTGATAATATTTCAACAGTGCAGTTACCTGCCTCACCAAATGAAAATCTGAAACGGTCCTTTCCGTTGCATTCCAGGATCTCACCAGTTTCCTGCACATCATCCGGCCATCCTTCCCATCGCCAGAGATACGTATCACCCTTTTCTACGGACTCATCAGGTGAACGTTGTCTCCCATCAGTGGTAGAGTACAGTGATGTGCGCAAAAACCAATGCTCGATGCCACGCTGTGTTGCCCATGCATCGTAGAGAGATTGTGGATCCGCTTTTATCGCGATCCGTGTGATGAATTGACTCCAATTGTACATGATGAATTTTGGATTTTAGATTTTTGATTGTTCCTTCTAAC
>JANPKZ010000169.1:0-28209 GCA_031426295.1 Saprospiraceae bacterium | reverse complement strand
AGTTTGGAAAGGACCGGAAGGAAAAGTGATTCACAGTTTTACCATAATTACCAAAGAAGCCGATCCTATCATTGCACATCTGCATGATCGCATGCCCATGATATTGCTACCCGAACAGGAAACACTATGGCTGGATGCTTCCATTCCGACGAAAGATGTGATCCAGAATATCATCCCTGTTCCGGCTGAGTATATTACCTGGTATCGCGTGTCAGATCGTGTTAATAAAGTGACAGAGAATGATGCGGATTTAATCAAAGAGGTAGCATAATCTACCCTCGCTACTATATACATATTTCATTTTTGTTCTGTTGAGATGGTAGTCTTTCAAAGGCTCCCGTATGCCTTGAAGTAGCAAATCAAGGGATTCCCAATATCTTTGCGCCTATGATCGACCGTCTAAGAGGCATTAAGAATAAGTACCAGGATCTTGAGCTCCGCCTGTCAGACCCGGAAGTAATAGGGGATGTCAAGCTCTTTTCAAAACTCCATAAGGAATACAAGGACCTGATAGAGATAGTCCAGGAGGTTGATGCCTATGAGCTCGTATTAGCCAACCTTGATTCCACAATGGTGATGCTCAAGGAAGCTGATCCGGAGATGAGAGAGATGGCACAGGATGAACTGGAAGATCTGAAAGCAAAAAAGGATGAACACGAAGAAAAGCTCAAATGGCTACTGATCCCCCGTGATCCGGATGATACAAAGGACGTCATCATGGAAATCCGATCCGGGACCGGTGGGGACGAGGCAAGCATTTTTGCGGGCGACTTATTCCGGATGTACACCAAATATTTTGAAACAAAAGGCTGGAAATTCGAGATTGAATTCAGTAACGAGGGTACGGTAGGTGGATTTAATAAAGTGGTCATGGAAATCACCGGTGAAGATGTGTATGGGCACCTGAAATTTGAATCGGGCGCGCATCGGGTGCAGCGTGTACCGAAAACAGAAGCCCAGGGTCGCGTACATACCTCGGCTGCTACCGTTGCGATCCTTCCGAAATTTGAACTGGAAGAAATTAATATCCGTAAAGAAGATCTAAAAGTTGACACATTTCGTTCCAGCGGAGCGGGAGGGCAACACGTAAACAAAACAGAATCAGGTGTGCGATTTACACACCTGCCAACAGGTATCGTTGCTGAGAGTACTGATGGACGTTCACAAATCCAGAACCGGGTGATCGCATTAAATCGCCTCGCCCAAAAAGTAAATGAAGCACAACGTGAGGCGGTGACATCAGCCTATGCATCACATCGTAAATCCCTGGTGGGTTCCGGTGACCGGTCTGACAAAATCAGAACATATAATTATCCACAAAATCGCGTCACAGATCATCGCATTAATCTTACATTATATAACCTGGACCGGATCATGCTTGGTGATCTAGATCCTGTCGTAGACGCATTGAAACTGTATGAAAACACAGAAAAATTAAAAGAATTGAGTGCAGAAGAAGCGTAATGGCTTCCCATTTTTTTTCTGTTGTATATACCGGGTTGTAATTGTGTAATGATTCGATCATATTCCCGAATGGCATTTGGCCTCCATGTAAACCTATCATCTGCCATGCTGTTATCTCACTCAAATATTTGTCAGGATGAAAAAGAAGCTCACACATGACCTGCATAAGGTCGAACACAATAAGCTGACCCTGGCCTTTGAAAAGGCATCTTCTGTAGCCACGCGATGGGCGGGTTCTCCATGGTCATTCATCGTGGCATTTATGATCATTATTGCCTGGGTCGTGACAGGTCCCATATTTGATTTTTCCGATACATGGCAACTTGTTATCAATACCGGAACTACAATCGTGACCTTCCTGATGGTTTTTCTTATCCAGCAATCGCAAAACAAAGATGTCATAGCACTTCATCTCAAACTCAATGAACTGATCGCAGCTAATAAGTATACAAGCAATCGGTTGATTGATGTGGAAGACATGTCTGATGCTGAGTTACGGGCGTTGAAAGATTTTTATATCAAGCTGTCCGACCTGACAAAAAAAGAAAATAACCTGTTTACCACACACTCTCTTGATGAAGCGCAAATCCAACATAATGAGAAGCAGGAATCACAGGAATAACTGATACACGGAGAGCACGGAGGTGGTTCCACGAAGAACACGGAGCTAGACGTATCTAGACGCACACACTAGACGCACACACTAGACGCACACACTCGACTCACATACTAGACGCACACATTCGACGCACACACTTGACACACAAGCTAAACACAGGGATTGAAAAATATTTTATGAAAGGCATTGCAGAATAATTTTGTTTTTGTAATTTTCTTTTCACCAAAAATATTGCCAGTTGAAACACCAGGAACTCACTTCCCGGATAATAGCTCTATGCATGCGGGTGCATTCAGAGCTCGGCCCAGGCTTACTGGAATCCGTCTATGAAGAGGCTGTCTGCTATGAATTACAGAAGAACGGGATCGAATTTAAAAGACAACATGGGGTACGTGTCTATTACGATAATCATTTGATGGGAACCGGTTTCAGAGTCGATATTATTGTGGAAGATGCAGTTATCATAGAGCTAAAAGCAAGAGAATATATTCCACCGGTCTATTACAGGATTATTTTAACCTACCTGAAGTTTTCTCAAATTGAAGTTGCCTTGATGATAAATTTCCATGTAGATAAACTCAAGGATGGCATCAACAGATTTATTCTCGATCGGAAGCCAAATCAAAATTTCAGATACTAATAGATGTGGTGATAAATATCACGTCTAGTTAGTGTTTAGTTTGCACCTGGCTGAGTCTAGTGATGCGTCTAGTGATTACATCTAGTGATTACGTCTAGTGATTACGTCTAGCTCCGTGTCCTCCGTGGAATCGCCTCCGTGCTCTCCGTGTATTTAGAAGTCTGCCCCCATCGAAAAATGCAACAACGGCTTACGATTTGTTTTTGTCTCCCAGTTCCAGCCATAGTCAAGCTTGAGAAGATATCCAAAAAGCATGGTGCGCAAACCCGCCCCATATCCCACAATTAATGGATTTCTGTAATAGTTGACAATAACTTCCACTGTAGGAGGATTTGTAAGCACGACAGTATTAAGTGGATTTTCTGATCCGAATGGATCTGGCCCATGCCATGCTGTACCTGCATCCACAAACCCGACGACCTGGATATTCCGAAGGAAGGATGATCTGATCTTTTGACGGGATAGATATTGTAATAGAGGCACACGTACTTCTGCATTCGTCAGTACCACACTACTGCCATTTCGTGCATTGTATTTAAAGCCACGCATGTTGGCGGCGATCGTGGTGTATGCAAAGTTTTTATCCTGTGGCACACTTACGCCATTATCAAAGGAGGGAAACAACCAATTCTCCACACCACCGAGATAATAGAGGATGCGCTCAGATCCAAGAGAGGTAGCACCAGTTGCCCTGAAAGCAAAAACAGTCCTACGGTCCGGAGAAACATAATGTCGTGCATCAAAACCAAGAACTGTCATGAACCCTTTATTGAACTGAAGTTTCGGTCCGGCTTCGAACAGGTTGAGATCAAAACGTTTCACCACTTCAGTCCAGGCTTTCACGCGTGTTCCACGACGACTATTGATGTCCAGCACTCGTGTATTATCGAATACCCATTCCAGCTTTAGTCCAAAGCGTTGTGCATCGTCAATATCTTTTTCAAGAGTACCTGCATCTGTAGCCAGGGCTATGATCCGGTCATTTCGCAAAGTGCCTGACAAGCGAAGACTATTATAGACATCAAACGGGTAACTCAAACGCATATGACCCAGGACACTTACAAACTGATTGCGGCGAGCAATATCATTTGATGTAGGATCCTGTTCGATCACAGATTTGCGATAGATCGCGTATTGTTTGTCAATGCGTCGTTTGCGATTATCAAATACAAGAAAATATTCTGACCCGTTGAACGTAGTGGGAAAACGGGCACCACCGGTAATGATATAATCTTCAAGCAGATCTTTGACACTTCCTTTGACTAATAATCCGAGCGGGGATGGTTCAAATTCACGTTTCTGTCCTGCATACGAATCGAGACCTCCGAACAACACTTCATTGTCCATGGTCGTATTGAGATAATCAAGTTTAAATTTTAGACGTGCAGCAATCACGCGTGCACGAATAAAGGGCGTAAGCTCTGATGGATCGTAATCGTATTTCGGATTAATCGACTCGTCCTGTGTTGATATTTCATCACTCACACCTGGAATCGATACTTCATCAACTGATGAAGGAATGGTTGTTTCTGCAGGTTCAGGCGATGCAGGCGGTTCCGGAAATTCAGTCTGGAAATAATATTTCGGATCTACAGGTTCTTGTGGGGTAATGGATACAGGAATCTCCTGATCAGCAACAACAATTGGTTTTGGTGCAGGCGTCTCTGGTGTTAATCCGTACAGGATCTGGATGGAGTCAACATCGCTGATCTGATAGTAAGGAAGATTCCACTTTTGCACATAATCAATCACAACAGCACTGCCGGGCACATATTCATGTTTGAGGATATCACGATCATACCGGGTGGTAAGTGTAGTAACAGGTGGATCTTCCAGGATGCGACTGACATTCATGCGTTGCCATCTTCCATCTGTATCCGTCAGACAAACAAATTCTTCTGGTCCTGACATGCGAGCCTGGCGTTCACTTGCATTGGTGGTGAAAGTTAAGCGTCGTAGAGAATTGCCTTCTGAATTGTAATCCAATAAGAAGATGTCAAACGGTCCAATCGGCAGAATAGAATCAAGTTCCATTTTGCGAAGTTGTTCACTTTGCCTGTTGGATGAAAAAAGAAGGAAACGCTGACCCAATGTGTGAGCAACTGACATATCCAGGTCATCATAAAAGTCTTCTGTAAGACGAACACTTTGTCTTGTTACCGGAGCATATAGATACAGATCCGAAAACCCATCTGTGGATGCAGCGAGAGCCAGTGTATCAGCAGACCAATAATCCAAAGAATACACTCTATGATATTCCGGGCTCATCTTATCAACAAAAGATTTTTCACCTGTGAAGCTATACTTCATCAAATAAATAACATCTCGCCGTTCGTATACCAGGCTAAGCTCACTGCCATCTGGCCCCCATGCGATCACAGGATAATTCAGGTCTGCTTCCTGCTCAAAATTCCGAACACCGTAACGAAAGAGTACTTCCTTATCACCAGTAGCCATGTCGTACCGCATCAGTTTCACACGACCATGATCATTAACTGTGTACGCAAGTTGATTTCCGTCCGGACTCAGCCGCATCTGACCTATCGGTATATTATGACGTTGCTTTTCGAGATCGAGATCATTTCGAAAGACAAAAGGCGTTTCGGTTTGTACACCAAATTTCTTTTCATAATATTCTTTCCACTGGCGGGACAATTCTTTGGAATCGATTCCCAGTACATAAAGAAGACCATTTTCAAGACTGCGGTTAATGCGAGTCAGGTAGAGTAAATTAGAAATGGATGCACGACCATAATAATTAGCAAGAAAATTCCACATGGAATGACCGGCAAGACGTGAATCCAGTTTTGCCAGACGTGTAAAATCATTTTTCTTTTTCTGCGGGTTGGTAAAATAATCTTTGAGGTTGGTTTCAATTTCTGAATTCCATTCTTCACCCATGTACGAAACAAGACCTTCCTGGAACCAATCCGGCAGATTCAGCAGCACCGCATTTTGTACAATTTCCTGAAGGTTATTTCCATGCAGCATGGAATTGATATATACAGATGCAATTCCTTCACGCAATGATTTTCTCAGATCATTATGATCACCATTGAAGTAAAGAAATACTTTATTCTCAGCCACCTTTGTGATGCCACGCTGGCTGGTGAATTGTTCCTCGATCCCGAGGTTACTTTGTTTCATGTCTGTGAGATCGAGATAGACGATCAGCTCGATCTTGTCATTCATTTTGTGCTCCAGGACATTCTGGATAGATGGATTATCGAGTTCTGCCATCTGGACGACAGTATGGGCTATTTCCCGTCCTTTGCCATACCAGTAAATGACGAAATTTTCGGTTTCATACATGTTCCAGGTATCAAAGTCATCATGATACTGGATCCGGTTTTTACCAAATTCGGTGGTGACTGTCTGACTGAAAGCCAACACAGGTACCAACACGACGCCTATTACAAGTAGAAGAATCCTGCCCACATAACGAATATACGGGTGTGGGAACAGAAATCCAACTTGAGGACAGGAGGTAATACCCTGCAGGAATCGATACATTTATATAGAATACGTTGAATGTAAAATTGTACTATGTATAACGTGCTGCGCCCTCAAAACCTGCATCTTGAAGAAAGCATTCTCCCTGAGCACCTCCATTCTAATTCATTCCTGAATTCCTTTAGTTTCTATAGTCCAAAGGTGGTTCCCGATCGCCTACCATTGACTTATACACAAAATCTTTTCCCCTTCGACGAAGTAATTCATCTTTTGCAGTTTGTAATACTGCAGGAAATGAAAACAATTCCACCGCAGTTAGTGCCATTGTTTTAGCTGCAACGATCATTCCTTTTGTTCCAATGGTTGTTCCGCTGGCTGCTACAGCCTGCCATGAATGACTGGTTGTACCAGGAACAAATGTAGCTGTGCGCAAACCTGCTGTCGGTACTACCCAACTTACATCACCTACATCTGTTGATCCTCCCGAACCGCGCTCATCCAGCCTGTATGGGGTCACCATATTTGTATTCTCAAGATTTGAAGGCGCAGGCAATGTCATTTGTATTTTTTCTGCAAATGCTTTTTCCTCCGGCGTATAAACATATCCACCGACAACGTTCAGATTTTTGTTCATAATCTTAGCGAGCGTTTCATTCGGCTGCACATTATACAATCCATGAATGATCTCATAATCCATTCTTGTTTGCGTCCCCAATGCCGCACCTTCTGCAGCTTTTACTAACCACTCAAAATTTTGTTCTACGATGCGCATCTCCGGATGACGGCAATAATAAAATACTTCCGCAAAAGCAGGAACCACATTCGGCGCATCACCACCTTCTGTGATGACATAGTGAATTCGTGATTCTGATGTAATATGTTCACGCATCATATTCGCCATCATATTCATAGCCTCCACCGCATCTAATGCGGAGCGACCAAACTGCGGGGCACCGGATGCATGCGAGGCGGTTCCATAAAAACGAAACTTGGCAGATTTGTTAGCCAATGATGACGCCGCATCTGCACTGTTACCACTTGAAGGGTGCCAGTGTAACACTGCGTCCACATCGTCAAACAAACCTTCACGCACCATATAGACTTTTCCGCCGCCACCTTCTTCAGCCGGTGTGCCATAATACCGGATCGTACCAGGTGTTTTTGTCGCATGCATCCATTCCTTCACTGCGATAGCTGCTGCTGCAGATCCAACACCAAAAAGATTGTGCCCACAGCCATGACCAGGTGCACCTTTCATCACGGGCAATTCTTCAGGCAACGCCTGTTGCGATAGACCAGGCAATGCATCAAATTCTCCAAGGATCGCAATGACCGGGCTTCCGCTGCCATATTCAGCAATGAAGGCAGTCGGCATGTCAGCAACACCTATGTACATTTTAAAACCTGCATCAACCAATGTAGATTGAAGTAAGGCCGTACTCTTTTCTTCCTGGTAGCCCAGTTCGGCATAGCCCCAGATCTGTTGCGCGATTTCACCGTACTCAGCAGCCCTTGCATCAATCTTGTTTATGATTTCTTCTGTATCGGTATTTTGACCAATGGAACGTTGCATTCCAAGGACTGAAAGAAATAAGAGTACGTACTTCATAGTGGGCTAATTTACGGGGATTATCATTTATGCATGATCCTGTCCATCTTTGCACAATAAATTAGTATAGATGAGTCTTCAGGTCCATTCCCTTACATTCAACCCTTTTGAAGAAAACACCTATGTCATTTCTGCACCGAATCATGAATGTATCATCATCGATCCGGGTTGTTTTGACGAAGCGGAACGAATTCTGCTAAAAAAATTCCTGGACGATCAGGATCTGAAGCCGGTGCGATTGATCAATACACATTGCCACATCGACCACATCCTGGGTAATGCATACGTAGCAAAAGAATTTAATCTTGGCCTGGAGATACATGAAGGCGAGCTGCCGGTGTTAAAAGCCGGACTCACTGTGGCCGGCATGTATGGAATTCCGTATGATCCTTCACCCGATCCATCTGCTTTTATCAAAGAAGGAGAGAGTGTGATCCTTGATCATTATGCCATGAAAGTTTTATTCACACCCGGTCATTCTCCCGCCAGCATATGCCTGTACAGCGAATCAGATGGGTTTGTGATCGGTGGAGATGTACTTTTTTATGAAAGTATCGGGCGGACTGATCTACCCGGAGGAAACCACGATACATTAATCCGAAGTATCCGTACACAACTCTTCTTAGTACCCGATGCAACGGTTGTATATCCGGGTCATGGACCAAAAACCACGATTGGATATGAAAAAATGTTTAATCCGTTTTTGCAGTAGCAAAAGGTGTAAGTTGTTTGCCTTGCTGTATTGTAATTTGAGTTTTATTGTGATTTCCGGTACTCATTGCCTGCAATAAAGAAGAGAGGTTGTAAGTTTGAGTCCTCAAACAAGCAATATGATAAAAAGAGGGATTCTTATGTGCCTGGCTGTGATGACGATGAGCATTGTGTATGGGCAGAGATCAGTTGCAGCGGATAGCCTCAAGTTTTTTGAAGGCAAAGTCATCAGAGTGTGTGAAAAAGTATCTGATACCTTCGTGACAAAAGGTGAAAAGAAGACCACCTTCCTGAGTTTCGGTTATGGATATCCGAATCAACTCTTCACTGCTGTGATCTTTGAAGAAGACCTGAAAAATTTCAGCTATGTCCCGGCAGAATTTTTGAAAGGAAAAAAAGTATGCCTTATTGGTGATGTCCGGATGTACAATGGGCTTGCTGAAATTATTATTGAGCGGGAAGATCAAATCAGTGTCCAGTAAATTTTTATTAAAATCCAATACAAATCATCGGTGATACTAAATGATACGTTCGTAGTGAGTGGAGAGTCACTGCGGATTAATAATCTTTTGGTATGCCATGAAAAATTGTTTTTTGCACACGGTTAAAAAAAGCATAGGACACATCATTTTCAAAACACTCAAAACAACCTGACTGGTATAAAACCCAAACCAGGCCCTGGGTATCCACATTGATAGATGTGACACAAGACTCCTGTGTTATGATTGGCTTGATCTTCCAAGGTTTTATCGATCTTCCATATCCCTTCACCATGCCAGAACCATACGTTCCAATAAGTAGATTATGATCCTTATCTATTGCCAGGGCTGTAATATTATTTTCCGGTATATCTGAGTTTTCGGTTGTGATTTCAATGCGGGCAGATCCATCCCACAATGTGATGCCCTTCTGCGATCCTGTATACGTATGTAGATCCCCGAGGTGAACTGTGCATGTCCCAGGTCTTCGACAGGCGATCTTATTTTCAATTCGGCCGTTCTGCTGCGCATCCGCAGTTAACTTCTCTATCATGGTAAGACTAATATGGGATGATAGCGATGGGCTGTTATCCGAATGCAATGGCGTGAAAAATCGCTGCCCCTGATCAGTAATAGTTTTTTGCGATTGAGCGGTATTCGGAGTATAAATGATCAACAGGGATATAAGGACCAGGGAGTTCATACGATTATATTTTAGATAAATATTAATGCGCTAAAACCGAAAAAATTATCAATGAGATCCAAAAGGGAAATCATTCAGGTATATGACCGTACGTATGCATCAAATGGTCATGAAATAACGTGCAAAAAAATTCTAATCCAATGAAACTAATTTCATGCATAAAACCAAACTCTTGTTGATGAATGGGCTAAATACCGTGTTGAACCGTGTGAAAGAGCCTATTAAGTGTTTCTGACCATGTTGCGCTGGATTTATTAGTTCTGCATAAGGCCTTTATGATTTTGAGATTGGGTACATTTAGGCCATTATGTCACAACATCAGATCCTGGTCAGAAAGATTTCCAACCTTACAGACGCGCGATATTTTGCAGCCCAGGGCGTTGACTGGTTAAGCATCCGGTTACATTCCGATCCTGCTTCGTTCTCATTTTGGCATACAGTGCGTGACTGGGTGGAAGGTATCCGGCTGGCTGCCGAATACGAAGAAAACGATGAGATGTTGTTATCTAAAATTATCATTGATGCCAAACCTGAAGGCCTCTTAGCAAACCATCTTGATTTTGTCCATCTGACAGGAGGTTTGGAAATGTTTGTTGTGGCAGATGATTATCATTCTCATCTTCTTCATCACGGCATCAAAGTTATCCTTCCATATGATCAGGGTATGGCAGATGGTAAGTCATTTCTCAGTATTCCACCAGACCAGATTTACTTAGAATCAGAATGGAATGAACAATCCATTTTAGACATAAAAAATTCCGGATACTCAGGTGGATTTTGTTTCCGCAGCACACCTGAATCAAAAACAGGCATGAAAGATTTTTCTGAAATTGACCACCTCCTTGAATTGATCCGCGAGTAGAAATTATTTTAGTATAATAAGAAGTTCAAGAGTCAGGAAAAATTAGATCAGCTAAATATCATTTAAAGAAGTACATTTAATACAACAGCAGTTATCTGCATTTTTTGTAACACATCGTTTCCTCCTGGAAACATCAATCCTCATCCTTATGGCCAATAGAACTTTTTTACCCAGCGCACCCAATAACGTACTTTGGATACTCGCATTAATCATCGGTGTATTGGGAATCATTGCTCATTATATGGCAATTGATCCTCTATCGAAGTATAGCTGGGAAATGGTAATGATCGGATTTCTTCTTTTGGTGCTGGGCACTTCGTTTCGGAAAATGTAATCTGAAACCCTTTTCATGTTGAAGCATGCCAGTTAACTCCAGTAGAGTTTTGATTTTTAAAGATCAGTAGGAGAAACAACGGACACTCCATCACTTAGCTCGAACCGAATAACTTCGGGTGCGAACCCAAACCGTGTGTGATAGTTTTCTGACGCTTCAGTGACAAACGTATCAGCAACTTCTTCTGACACAAGGCAGATTACGCAACCACCAAATCCGCCTCCCATCATGCGGGCACCGAATACGCCCTCATACTTCTGAGCAAAATCAGCTAGTAGATCGAGTTCATCACAGCTTACTTCATACTCTGTACGTAATCCGCGATGAGAGGCATGTAAGAGTTGTCCGGCTTTATGTGCATCCTTTGCTTCGAGAGCATGGATCATTTCGTGGACACGGTTATTTTCCGCAAGGACGAATCTTGCACGTCTGTTGATCACGTCCGGAAGATGAATGGAATTTATCATTTCCATATCAACATCGCGGAGACTTTTCACGTCGGGATATTGATTTTGAATAATGCGAACCGCGCGGTTGCATTCTTCTGCCCTGTCGTTGTATTCGCTGTCGATGAGTTGATGTTTAACTTTTGTATTTAAGAGCAGCCATTTACATCCTGGCATCTCTGCTGTGATGTAATGATATGTTTGGGTCCGGCAATCCAGCACCATGACCAGGTGCGCTTTGCTGAGCATGATAGCATATTGATCCATGATCCCACCCTGGAGTCCAATGATCTCACGCTCTACCCGTGATGCGAGTATTGCAATTGTTTCTCCGGACCGCTGCGTGCCTTGCAATTGATCCAGCGCATACAAAAGTCCGCATATCAGGGAAGAAGAAGATGACACACCCGCTCCAACAGGCAAATCTCCGCCCATTATTATTTGCAACGCACCTGGGTTATAGCCGTTTAGTTGCAAAGTGCCTGCAATATATTTTGCCCACACCTGTATGGTAGTTTCGTCCGGCAGATCAGCGGAGCTGAAATTTTCCTGCAGATCGTATGCCACCCAATGGTGAGTGTTATCAGGGGAAGGTGACATAAGGATATACAGCGATCTGCTCATAGCGCCCGGCATCACCCATCCTTCATTATAATCTGTGTGCTCACCAATGATATTAATACGACCCGGTGCGCGAACGATGACCTGCGGATTCACAGACCCAAAATGAGTATGCCATTCTGTAAGCAATTGATGAAGCATGGTAGCTAAGATAGTGTAAGATTACATGCCTCTTCTTAGCACATCATTACGCATGATATAACAGAACACCAAATTGAAAGGTTGAGGTTGCAAATTAAAACCAGCTGGATCCCAGCAGGGTCCTGAATGGCCATGGAATGCCGGCGAGGATAATTATTAATGCGATAAAATAGTACCAGAACACCTTTTTTGCATTTCCCACTTTGGCAAAACGGTTACCAATGGTCACGAGGATCACTGCGATCAGCATCATCAGGGTGTGTTCCATGGTAAAGAAGCGAAGCATGGCATTGCCCATCGTTTCGGATGAAAACTGCACTTTAGGGCTCATAAAATATAAGATCAGTCCCAGCACAACCTGTGTGTGTGTGGAAATTAATGCAAACAGACTTAGTTTTCTTAATCCGGGCGAAACAGGTTTATTCCCACCCATGCCACTGACAGCATTGAATACAGTAAGGATGATCAATAACAGCACAATCCACCGCAGACCGGAATGTGTATGGACTAGTCCTTCGTACATGATAATTATATTTTCGTTTGTTCCATGCTAATGTATGAACAAAAGAATAACGAATAACGAACAAGGACTTGAGAATTTTGAATTTATTCTACGGTTGCTTCCGGGCACCTATCTTTCACGAAAACCACATTGTCTGATCCAAGATTATTCTCAACCAAATACTGATCGATATTCGCAGTTGATTGAAGTCCACCATTGCGATCAATCGCATAAGACTGGTAACCAAATGATTTCAGTATTTCGACTGCATTGGCATGGGATGCGAATTCAGTAGTATTCGACAGGTATTCCATGGCAATGGTCAGATCACACTCAGCCAGTGAGCGTGTCATGCCACGAAGGACAGCAGTTTCACCACCCTCAACATCAATTTTTATAAACGCCTTTTGTATTCCATGTTCTGTAATTAATGAATCCAGCAGGATGACAGGTACTGTGGTAATTTTCTGATCTATTTTTTTCAGCCATGCCTGTTTTTCATAAGCGCCTTCCACGGTGGTATTGTATTCTGCATACGGACCCGGATATTCATAAAAGACCACCTTGCCCTTCTTTTCACCAGCCGCACGATGAAGAGGATGGATAGATCGGTGTGTTGCTACATTTTCTTTCAACACATCAAACGAGGTCGAAGAAGCCTCTATGCTATACACTGCACCATCACCCACCAATGAAGCTGCTAATAGAGAATAATACCCATAATGCGCTCCAATGTCAATGATCACATCACCCGTCTGGACATGACGGCACATAAATTTAGCCAGGCGTATTTCAGAGTCATGAGATTTGATCCGGTTAAGAAGTAAATCTGTTCCCGCAGGTAATAATGTCCGCATGCGTATACCAAAAAATGGATAAGCGATGACATATATACCTCGGCGGATCATCGGATAGATCCCATAATTGAAAAACATCAGCGACGGATACAGTACGGGAGACTTAAACCAACGGGATATTTTTGATGACCTCGCTTTCGCCTCAGCTTTCAGCAGGCGGTTCCATATTTCTTCCCGGCTATTCACTGTATCCATCTTCACGTTAGGTCTTTTTCATAACAGATCAACTTCGAGAGGTCCTGATGGTCATAGGGTCCGGCAACACGAAACCCAAGTTTTTCATACAATCGTTGCGCATCCTTCATCTCCAGCATGGTATCCAGCACCATTCGCGTATAGTGATTCTTTTGAGTGAGCAAAATGATCTCCTCTGCCAGTCTTTTGCCTAAATGTAATCCGCGGTGAGAGGGGATGACGTATAATCTTTTCATTTCAGCTACACCAGGTGACAATGTACGTACTCCCACACAACCTGCAATTTTCTGTGATGGCTCTTCGATAACGATGAGTTTCCATTTTCCAGCTTCAGCGTACACAGCTTCAAGATTATTAAACTCCTCCTCGAAAGAAGTAAAGCAAGTCTCGTCATCAAATTCATTTCGATAATCGATCAATAATTGCCTGACAACCTTCCATTCGGATGATGTAGCAGGAGGACGGATCGTATACGTAATATCCATAGGACACATTAAGCGCGATGAAGCTATTAATTTGCAGGTGATTTTGCGGCACGACATTTCCCGCCATCGAAAAATAACTGCCCGGGAGGAACATTAACCATCCGAGGCAAGCTCTATACGTTTAGTAATTTTAAAAATCTAAAGGCTATGCAACGACGACTTACACATTTTGAACACAAAAATGCACCCTTGCTACCTGCTTCACAGTTTTATGCCCGGCAATTACGCTTTGTATTCTTTGCCGTTTTCCTGATTATGATATGTCTTGCCATGGGTATGATGGGGTATGTCTCATTTGCACACATGAATTGGGTCATGGCATTTCAAAATGCTTCCATGATCCTGTCAGGCATGGGGGAAATTGATCCAATGCCTGATAACCCGGCTCGGATCTTTTCAGGTGTGTATGCATTATTTAGTGGGGTTGTATTTATATCTACTGTCGCTGTAATGCTGGCACCCGCTGCCCACCGGCTTCTCCATATCCTTCATATTGAATCTGATGACCAGCATTGATATATACTTGCCTGCGGGTTGTATCCACCCAAATTCATGGTATTTTTGACCCGCTCATCATACATCACTATTCATTATGTTGTATCCTAACATCTTTATTAACGGAGAGATCCGTCACCGCGATCAGGCACTGATCCCGGTGTACGATCTGGGATTGTTACGCGGCTTCGGCATATTTGATTTTTTTAGGGTATGGGATGGTATTCCTGTTTTTGCTGAAGATCATATTCACAGGCTGCAGCATTCACTTGATGTGATCGATCTGAAGACAGGTGTCAGCAATGATCAATGGCTTCAATGGTTTTACCAGATGATCCGGGTCAATGAGGCAGACCGTGCAGGATTCAGGGTGGTAGTGACTGGTGGGTATAGTGAAGATGGATATACCATTCCTGAGCAAAAGAATATCTATATGATGCTGCATGCATTACCTCCCAATGATCCAAAGCAATATGAGCTTGGGGTGAACCTGCTGACATCATCTTATCAGCGTGATATTCCTTCGGCGAAGACAACGATCTATATTCAGTCCATGCATTTCCAGCCACAGTTAAAAAAAGCCGGAGCATTTGAAGTATTATATCACTGGAAAGGTGAGATCACAGAATGTTCGCGGTGTAATATTTTCTTTATTGACAAAGAAGGTGTGATTCACACACCGCGCAATGGTATGTTGAAAGGGATCACGCGCAAACAGGTATTTACGATGTGTGAAGAAAATGGGTTCGCACTTAAAGAAAGAGATATTTACCTGGAAGAACTTCCTGACATGTCAGGCGCATTTTTGACTGCTACGACAAAGGGCGTACTACCCGTTGTAAAAATTGATACCCAGATCATTGGCAATGGCCAGGTACATCCGGTTGCCCAAAAATTACAAAACCTGTACGAACAACGGGTTGACCGTTATCTCGTACAGGCCTTGCAATTGCATCAAGCCTAAAAAATATTACGACTTGCGTTCTTCGTTTCGCAGTGCTTCCATATCTGAGTAAGGAAATTGCTTGGAAGCTTTACGCATCAGTGTATCCATGATCTGGTTCATGTTGCTGCCCAGGCTACGGGATAATTCTTTGTCGTATTTCCAAAGCAGGTCACCTGCTTCAGAATCGTTAAGGTTTATGGTGATATTACCTGTATTGGTAGAACCATAATACCCCAGCAGAACACCCATTGCAACAGATGCGCCATCGGAAATTGGTTTTGTCGTCTGGATAAGACCACCCATGATGGCATCCACGCCCAGGGTTTTCGCAATTTCGTCAGGTGTATATGCAGTAAGATTGTGAATGTCCATACCAGCTTTCAATAAGAGCGCATTGGTCGTATTGACATCCTGGAACTGGACCGAATACCCCTGCGTGTTTTGTTTTTTCAAAAACCAGCTGACAAGAGCATTCTGGGCAGCTATCCCTTCTTTGTTTTGCATTTCTGCAAACTGTTCGTCTGACATGGCCGCACGCTCTTTCGGACGCAGACCGATCTGGACATCGAAGGGGATAACAGCCACCTTTTTGTGATCTTTTGCTAGTGAATAAAAATCGGGATTCACATAGATCGCACGGGATTGTGCATGGGCGGAAATCGCCACGATGCTGATAAGAATAGAAAAGATTAACCTGTTCATGATTTTCATTTTTTAGAAGGGCACAAATGTAGTTAAGATCCCCGTCCACACTGAACTTATCATTTGAATTGAGCAGATTTGCATACCAATTGTGATTTTTACGCTACGAATTGATCCAACACACTTACAGGTAATGGCGAAAACAAACAAATCAAAACCCACTCCCCGGATTCAACGGAAGCCAACCGCTTCCGGAAGCCTCACCGGCAAACTTGACAGGATCAATAATTTTTTAGAAAAGCACAATAGGAAAGTAGTTGGAATTTTATTAGGTCTTTCACTGATCATCAGTGCCATCTATTACGCCCAGGCCTGGAACGGTCCGATCACCAGTTATTATAAATGGAAAAACAGCGACATGGCGTTTTTCGATGAATGGGCGAAATACATCAAAGGAAACGACTGGGCATGCGACACCTCACTACATCCATATCATGACTGGCATGGCGACCTGGCAACAGAATATTTCCGGCAATTTCCTGATGTGGAAAGTAAATATGTGACTCAGCGTGATTCCACCGGCATGGAAAATGCAAAACGTGCGCTGATCAATGATATTTATAAAGGAAAAACCTACCACCAGGAGCCATTATATACATACATGCTGGCTATCACGTATAGCATTTTTGGGGAAGGGCATCAAGTGGTTTTCATCTGGCAGTTTCTGATGGCGGCCTTTACCATTGGATTGATCTATCTGATCGGCAGGAAAATGTTCAGCCCGTTGATAGGATTATTGGCAGCCCTATTTGTTTTGCTCAATGGCGCGATTACCGTGTTTGAAATGGTGCTGTTACGTACGACCATGACAAATTTTTTTACTGTGTTGTTATTGTATTTGTTTTTACTCGTACTGGAATCACCTACACTGAAACGTAATATTGTATTTGGTATAGCATCCGGAATTGCAGTGCTAAGCCAGTCCATCCTGATCTTATTTATTGTACCAGCATGGATCTGGTTATTGTGGCAACAACGTAAGGAAATTAAATCGTCAATTCCCACACTCGCGGCGAATGTGGGTGCATTCCTGTTGGTGTTAACACCCTTGTTTATCCGCAACCTCAGTGTTGGTGTGCCCATAACGGCTACTGCGAGCCAGGGTGCGATGGCGTACATTCCCATGAATATCCAGGAGACATATCCAATGGAATCATTTTTTGTACACCTTCCCACACTGGCAAAAATTCGTCATGATACCGGAGGTAAAATGCTGAAGGCAGTGGGTGCATGCCTTGAAACGTTTGATAATTTCAAAAGTTTTTGGAGAGTGTATAGCCAAAAAATTAATGGCATGTTCATGTGGTATGAGATCCCCAACAATGTTAATTTTTATTTATTCCGCGAGATCGCCCCCGTACTTAAATTTTTACCTGTCAGTTATTTCCTGATAGCACCCATGGGATTGGCAGGATTATTACTTGGCCTGTATCGGTTAAGAACTAAATTAATTCCGGTCGTACTTATGGTCCTTGTTTCTATGGCGCCCATGATGATAGCAGGAAACCTGGCGCGTTATCGTACACCGCTTGTAATTTTGTTTTCCATTCTGGCTGCTTACTTTCTGATTGAAATGATTTCCTTGATCGCCAATAAGAAGATGAAAATTGCAGGCATAGCGCTTGGTGTTTTTGTCCTTCTGTTCATCTACACAGCGACAACTGTACGCAGTGATAAATTTTTATTCATCGGTGCTGATCTCGATACTTTTTATCGTGAACATTATCTCCCGAAATTAGAATCTGTTGAAGCTGCAGGAGATTTTCCCGGATACCTCAACGTATGCGAAGAGATGGCGGATGATATCCCAGATTATTTTTTCGAAGTACCACGCTCGCAACCGATCAATCAAAGTAATGAAGCAGAATGCAGCCGGCACGTTACCCTCTTCCTCGAATCGTATTTTAATATCCTTACGTATCTAAAAAAAGAAAAGGAAGCAGCCTACATAAAGGATCGTATCAGCATCCTCACCGAACGCATGAATGAGTTTAATCAAAAGCTAGGGAAATAAACCACTCACCCCCTACCCCCTGAAAGGGGGACTTTGGGTATCATCCTTAAGACCGAGAAACAATTTCCCCCTTTCAGAGGGAAAGGGGTGAGTGGAAGTAAAACTTCAAAATTCCTTATTTCTTGTTCGGAATTCTTCAGGCCATTTCCTGGACCACCTCTTTGACCTGAGGGATCATTCGCTTGAGCATGCCTTCAATCCCTGACTTTAATGTCACTGTACTGGAAGGGCATCCACTACATGCGCCCTGCATGATCAAGGTGACGATGCCTTCGTTATAAGATTTGAATTCGATATTGCCACCATCCATTTCGACAGCAGGCTTGACGTAGGTATCGATCAATTCTTTGATGCGTGTTACGAGTTCGCCGTCATCATCGCTGTAATCAATTTCAGCCATCCGTTTTTCTTCCAGGGCAGTCATCGCTTCCGCGAAACCGTCCAGGATGACAGGCTTGTTTTCGGCCACGTAATTTTTGATAAACTCCTTGGTACGGATCATGAGATCTTCCCATGCATAATTCATCTCCTTGGTGATGGTGATGAAGTTATTGCAGATATAGACTGATTTCACGTACGGCAGCTCAAACAGGGCGGTCGCCAGGGGTGAATATTCGTCAGCCAGCTCGCGGGTCCTGAAATCGGCCGTACCGGAGTACAACATCCTGTTGGTCACAAACTTAAGTGACTCAGGATTAGGCGTTTGCTCAGTATATATCAGTACCGGGTTTTTAGTGGTGGTGGTTGTTTCCATGATCAGGTTAATGCCCAAACGGGCTAAAAAGTTTATGTAGAAAGCTCAAAGGTCGGGAAGTTTTGCCGAATTACCGGATTTCCCATATCCGGTCAGATGGATCCTGGCCGGGGCAGGAAGAACTGGTATACAGAATCTTACGGTTACTGGATAAAGCAATGATCAGACCCGCTCCAAATTCAGCCAGGCCGACTCCCAACAATGTATCCTTGCTATCCCCATTTTCCACGAATGGAATAGATATCAGGTGTCCCATACTCAGGAGGATTAAAGTATAGCCAACATTTTCTCCGAAGGTCGTATCCCTGCCTTTCTTCCTGGAAAGTTTTCTGACACCCAGGATTGCATTTTCATCCACTTCAATCACGGGCCCTGCCACATCATAATAAGAATGCACTCCCCCGGTGATACTGTCAGCCTGTATCAGAGGAGCGTGCTCACTTTTTACAACCATTCGTAATACACCATTGATGGATGAAAGTAATTGACCTTTGACACTTGAATGAGGACACTTGTCAGGAGACCCTGGTACATCTTTACCGCGGATCATCACTTCAAGGTAGTGTCCTGCTTTTATATTCCTTGAGATGTTACCGGAAGTAATAAGTAAGTCCTGCGAATAGCCTTTCGTTTGCAAGATTGAAAACAGGATAATGGCAGTCAGGAATACTGGGAATTTCATATTGAATGATTAAAAAAAGTAAATGATAATAAAGTTTTTAAATAATGACTCGTAACATTCAGGATTAGGAAAGCATAAAAAGGTCAACTAATAAGATGAATGTTCTTTCAATTTAGTAAAAGTTATATGAGAAATATATTCTCCAATAGAAAGACATGAAGTAGCGGCAGGACTCGGTGCATTCAATACATGGATCATTCGTTCCTGTTGCAACACAACATAGTCATCCACCATATTTCCATTCCGGTCAATGGCTTGTGCACGCACACCTGTACGACTTCGTGTGATCATGTCGATGGTTAGTTCTGGTACCAACCGTTGTAAACTTTTTAAAAATGCTTTTTTGGAAAATGACCTTTTCATTTCATCCATACCTTTCCGCCAGTGTTTTTTCGCCAGATGATGAAAGCCTCTGTAGCGTAGCGCTTCCGCAAGTTCTCCCCAGTGGACATCGAAATGATCATATCCTTCTCGTCGGAACGCCAGTACAGCATTGGGTCCTGCTTCAATGCCACCACGAATTCGTTTTGTCAGATGCACTCCCAGGAAAGGAAAATTCACATCCGGTACAGGATAGATAAGTCCACTAACAAGTTTCTCTGCAGATGGTATAAGGTTATAAAACTCTCCGCGGAACGGTATGATCTGATGTGGTGGCTCAACACCAGCTAACCTGGCAAGATGATCAGAATATAGCCCTGCACAACCAATGGCAAGTTTCGAATTCAATTTCTGGTTATCTGATTGTATTTCCACAGTATCATGGAAATGGACAATGTTATTTACTTTAAATCCAGTTATCACTTCACCACCTAAAGACTGTATCAACTGTGCAAGACGTTGAGCCACAATTTTATAATCAATAATACCAGCCTGGGGCACCCATATGCCCCTCAACGCAGCACAATGCGGTTCAATAGTTTTGACTTCTCCTGCATCAATCATTTTGATACCTGTCAATCCATTATCAATCCCACGCTGAAAAATATTTTCCAGTGTTGTGAATTCGGAATCATCCACTGCTACAATCACCTTTCCACACAATTCAAATGGAATATTTTCTCTTGTGCAAAAGTCAACCAGCATGCCATGTCCTTTCACGCAGTTGACAGCCTTTGCACTTCCCGGCTTATAATAAATGCCTGAATGAATAACCCCGCTGTTCCGATCAGTTTGATGTGACGCCAGTATGTTTTCTTTTTCAAGGACGGCCAATTTTATTCCAGGCTGCTGTTCCAATATTTTATAGGCTGTTGCCAGGCCAACAATTCCGCCACCGATGATGGTCACATCATATTTCATTTCGTTAAAGGTATTCAGTAATCGGTATTCAGTAATCGGTAAAACCGGTAATCGGTATAACGCATACCTAATGATTGCGCCATACAGCTAAAAGCTGTTTTCACAGATTTTTAAATGAAAACGTTTCTTAGATAGGGTTTTGAAGTTGAAAACTTAAAAAAGCATAATTGATTTATAACAGGTTTAATCTGTTTTATAAAAACTTTTTAACAGGTTACCTTTTAACAGCTTACTCCTTTTACCAAATACCGAATACCGATTACTTTTTTTTACCGAATACCGAATACTGAATACCTTTGATTTATGGCCATCGTACATCTACAGCAGCGATAAATGAGCAAACGCCAGTTTCTCCCTACCATCATCGGTCTCATCTTAGTCAACCTGTTTATCAAGGCGATCTTCATTTTTGGAGTTGACATGCAGGTACAACATGAAGTAGGCCAGTCGAATTATGGTATCTATTTTACTTTGCTCAACCTGTGTTACATTTTTCAGATCATAAATGACTTTGGACTCAACCTGCTGCATAATACGGATACAGCTGTCCATGGCAAGGTGCGAGTAGAGCGATATTACCAGATCCTGCGCCTCAAGGTAATCCTGGCATTGTTTTATTCTACGACTGTAGGCATCATTGCATATGTGCTCGGATATGGAGATTTGTGGAAACTGCTCATATGGCTGGTCGTAAATAACATCCTGGTTTCCCTGATCATGGTATTCCGTGCAGGTATTTCTGGCATGGGTAATTACCGCACAGAAGCAATGATCTCTGTAATGGATAAAGCATTGATGATCGTGATCTGCGGTGGCCTGCTTTTGAGCATGACAACATTCAGGATTGAATGGTTTGTGTGGGCTCAAACCGTATCACTTATCATCACTGCAGTGATTGCATTTTTTGTGACCCTAAGATATATTGACCGCTCTCCAACATCCATTACACTATCCCCCATGGAGGTTGTCTTTAAAGACACGTTGCCCTACACGCTGGCCAGCCTTCTCATGTTTGTTTATACGCGTTCTGACAGCATCCTGATTGAAAAGCTTATGCCTGACGGTGCATTTCATGTGGGCATCTATGCAGCAGCATACCGTTTGCTTGACGCAGCAAATATGATTGCGTATTTATTTAGTCCCCTGTTATTACCCATGTATGCACGGTTGATAAATGACCGCGTAGAGACACTGGCTTTATTGCGCATATCAAGTGGATTGATGATATGCATCACCGCTTTTATCGGATGGGCAGGCTTCTGGTGGGCAGATGATATCATGTATGCTTTGTACCCTGCGACAGATGATGTGTGGATCATGACATTTCGAATTTTGATCCTGTCCCATATCCCCATTGGTTTGATGTACATCTTCAGCAGCTACCTCACGGCTGTTTTTGAACTAAGAAAACAGAATATGCTCTTCATGTGTGCAGTTGTTATCAATATCGGATTGAATGTTTTGTTGATACCAAAATACGGAACGATCGGCGCAGCAATAGCAGCCCTCGTTACACAAGTGTTTGCCACAACAGGATTAATATTGATCGGAAGAAAACATCTCAATCAGAGACTTGATCCTCGAAGGACATTATTCATTCTTGCATATATCCTTATGCTGGTGTCAGGTGGTTGGTTGCTCCAAAAACTTGATATGCATTGGGTGATTGAAATATCAATTTTTTTGATTGTAGCTGTCGTGGGCGGATTTTTGTTTGGCATGCTGGACATTCATGCATTTAAAAACATGATCCTGCGACGCACTGCGGAAATGGATTCCGGCCATTAAATTTTCTGAAATAATTCCAGGTAGTAGTTTTCTTTCTGCCGGATCTCTTCGATGTCCTCATCTTCATGATCATCATATCCGCACAGATGCAGAATACCATGGATCATCACGCGACGTAATTCATTCTCAAATGGCGTTTCAAATGATTTCGCGTTTTCTTTTACACGATCCACGCTGATGTAGATTTCACCAACGATTGGATTTTCTTCCAGGGGAAAGGTGATGATGTCTGTATAATCATCATGATCGAGATGTTCTTTGTTGATATTTAACAGGAATTCATCCGAACAAAAAATAAAATCTATATGATCCAGCTCGAATTCTTCCTGCTGGATCGCATATTCGAGCCACGAGACAAGATCTGTCTGATGCTCCAGTTGAAAATCAATATTATGAATTGTAAAAGTAATCCCGGTCTCTTCACGATGAATACCCGGCCACGAGGGTACGATTATATTTTCCACACCAGCTCTACTGTCCGACCGTGATTGTGAAAATAGATTTCATCCGTTAATTGCTTCATCAGGAATACACCGCGTCCACCTTCAACTGCCAGGTGATCCTCCGATGTAGGATCTGCTACAGCAAACGGATCAAAACCACTTCCCTCATCTGATATGGTAACCTGGATCCGGTGTGGTTTTTCATGACACTCCACCACTATCTCCTTATGATCATCGAACTGGTTCCCATGCTGCATGGCATTGTTGACAGCCTCTGTGAGACTGATCAGAATATTGGGATACAGGTTTTCATCGATATTCAGTCGTGTCACCAGGCGTTGAACAAAATTTTCAACTTCCACGATGCAACTTGGATTAGAGGGCAGTTTCAATATGTCTTTGTGTGTGGTGATGGAGATTTAGTTTGCCTTTTTCAACGATTGATAATACTCCTCTACCAGAAACTTATAATACGGTTTCAGGTCGGGCGATACGGATTTGTATTGTTCTATTTCTGCTTCACGTTGTTTAATGTACTGCTCAAGAGCGGGCGGCATGGATCTTTTTTGTTCACGTGCCGTTTCTGCCTGGCGCTTCTCGTCCTGGTCACGCTGGCGCTCTGATTTCTCAGCTTCCAGGAGACGTGTGGTAATATCCTGCTGCCGTTTCAAAGTCTCATTGTTGAGACGTTTATTCACCAGGTCGATTTCAATCTTATTCATTTCCTCAGAGATACCATCAAGTTCTGGATTTCCTTTACCCAATTCTTTTTTCTCCTGGTTCAATTCCTTCAAGGCTTTGCGTAATGCAGCCTGCTTCGCAGCCATCTGTGCAAACTCTTTGCTCATCTTGCCCTGATCCCCTTTCTTCATTTGCTCTGACATCTTCTGCATTTCCTCATTCAGACCTTTCTGGCCTTCTGTGATCTTATCCATGGGTACTCGTCCACTCTTGCCTCCTTTGCCACCTTTCCCTCCTGGTTTTTCACATGATTGGCTCCCAGGCTTCATCGAAGCCATCTGTTGCTGCATTTGTTCCATCACCTCACTCAACATTAGTGCCAAATCGTTCAGGTAGGTCATGGTGCGCTGCTGATGATCACTGGAAACGACCTTATTACGTTCTTCCAGCTGAACAATACTTTTATTCAGGTTGACTTTGATGTCACCTACTTTTTCATGAACAAAGCTTTCGATCTGTGTTACTCTTTTACTGAGTGCATGAAGTGTATCCTCCACCACTTTAAAATCATCTTTGATTTTGAATTGCTCCTGCACCAGGGACACATACCTGGGTGTCGTAACTTCTGTCACATTGAAATCTGTGATCAGTTTCTCCTGGTCAAAAGATAAGGTCACAAGATTTTCAAGTAACTGACGCAGCATCGTCATGTCTTCTTCCATCTGCTCCATCTCACCTGCCTGCATTTGTTCTTTCATCTTGCCTGCCGCCTCTTTCATACGTTGTGCTGCATTCTTTTGGGACTTGGCAGCATTTTTACTTTCCTTTTTTTCCAGTTGTTCCTGGCTTTTTTCCATGTCCTGGTCTATCTTCTCCATATCCTCTTTCGCGCCATCCAAGTCTTTCGGGCGCTCAAGCTCTTCGTTTTTCTTCTGCAGCTCCTCCATGTCCTTCTGCAGCTCATCAAACTTTTTATTCAATGAATCTTGCTCCTGTTGCAGCGCTTCATTTTCTTTTTTCTCACCATCCGTTTCTTCACTCAGCTTCTCCTGCTCTTCCGCCAGTTTCTCAAGCTCTTCGATCGCCTTATCCATACCAGCCTCTACTTCCAGTTGTTTAAAAAGCTCAAGCATCCGATCCAGTTCTTTTTCAAGCTCCTGGTCGTTCATCTCAAACTGCTCCATCATATCGATAGCGCTTTCTTTCTCCAGGTCTTTCATGAGCTCTTCCATCTTTTTCATGAGCTCTTTCATTTCATCGCTCATAAGTTTTTCAAAAAGCTCCTGTACCTTTTCCTGTTTTTCTTTCAGCTCTTCTGTAGGCTGGCTGTGTTCTTCCTGGTTCTGAATATTTTCCTGGAATTTTTCGAGTGCTTCCTGCATTTGATTTTGCAGAGTTTCGTGACGCTTCATCAATTTCTCAAGCTCTTTCTTATCCTGCCATTCTGCTTTTTTCTCCTGCATGAGTTTTTCACGCAGTTTCTTCATGTCCTCCTGGATGTCTTGTGTTTCTTTCAGGGATTGTTCAAGATTAAACTGGATGTCGCGATTGTTCTCTTCTTCTTTCTGATCAAATTCCTCTGCAGTAGGCTTGCGGAATTGCATGACAGGTGTGCGGCTGGACTTGCTGCCGTGGATACCATCGTTGTCATGTACTTCGAAATAATATTGAATTTGTTCTCCTGGTTTTAATGCAATCTCATTCACATCAAAACTGTGCGTATAGGAATATTGTGTGGGATGAGGTACATCCAGGCCTTGTTTTTTTACCTCGATAACCTTTCCTTTATCATCCAGGTGTTCATATTGAAATATCAATGACCGGATACCATAATCATCATCCACATTACCGGCAAAATAGATGAGGCTATTTTCAAGACTATCTGTAAATGATTCAACGCGTATGCCGGGATAACGATCAGGAACTACACGAATGCTGTATTGTACACTATCGGGTCTTGCCAGCAAACTATTGTTCAGGAATAATGTATACCTGCCATCTCTTGATGCGCGCGATTTCAGTATAAACCTGTCTTCACTTCTACGCTCTGCTTCCAGCATAGAAGACTGGCCTTCGAAGAAAGCATCTAATGCTTCAGTATGTGCGGCCTGGATATCCCAGGTAAGATTTGTGCCTTCAGGTACGATCAGGTCGCCAATGTTGGAAAGTTCTTCATCGCGACGTCCCGTGTAAGATGGATAATCCAGACCAATATCGAAAGACAGGATGCCTGGCTTACGTATTACGGCAAGGGTCATCTCAGCAGATGAAACGGGACCTGCATAGATTCGGAATGGAGTATCGTCCTGTACATTTTTGAAATTGTAAGAAAATTCGGATGGTCCGTCATTGCGTAGACGATATGAATAGTTGTCAATTTCGATGAAGACCTCAGCAGGAACCATCGATCCATCCGTTGTGATCTGCAGTGTGTAATCTTCATATTGCACCACGGAAAGGTTAGCCTCTTTGTTTAATACAAAACGGAATGGAGCTTCGCGCTCATAGACCTTGTTTGTGTGGATAAGGCGATCTGTACTCTCGCGAATAATACTTGGTGCACCGATGAGCAAAGCCAGCAGGATCAATGCGGGAGGTAATGCATAGCGCAGATATCTTTTATTCTGTCCGAGATTGATGGCGGCTTTGAAAGGGACAAGTTCGATCTCCCTTGTCTTTTGTTCTATACCTGCAAACAACAATTCTGCATTGCCGGGAGCGTGATCTGCCTGTTGCTTGAGCTGAAGGATGTTCAGCAGTTTATCCTGGATATGTGCAAAGTGATTGCCAATGATAGCTGCTGCCTGAGTATGTGAGATGACACGTCCTAATCGGTAGTATTGAGCTATTGGCCATGCAACTAAGGCGATCAGGGAAGTAAGCGAGATACCGATGAAGGAAAACAACAAAAGCTTGCGGGTCCCTGAACCGAAATAAAACTGATGCTCCAATAAAGCATACACCAGGAATACGGCAAGAATACCACCGAAGGTGATAAGACTTCCCCGGATCAGTTTATTCAGATAAAATCGTCTTGTGAAGGCATCCAGTTTTTGGATGAGGATTTGATAATTGCCAGATTGCACCATGCTGAGTTGTCAAGAAAATTTGAAACGAAAACGGTCCGTGTCCGTAATAAATTCACAGCTGGTCCGCCCGTTTTACAGACAAAGAGCCAAGTTAGGGGGAAATGCGACTACTTGTCAATAGAGACAGGGGCCATATAACTATGTAAGAGGATCCCAAGGTCAATTAATATATTTATTGTACTATTAATCAGATAGTTATGACATTTTCTGTCAAACAAAAATTTACTCTCCGGAGTGTTAATAGCAGATAATTCTGTAAGGTTAACTCAACATGCCGTGTATTCCGTTGTTCGGATATCTTTGCCGCTCAAGCTCCGACCATGACCTCCAATGAAATAACCTACCTGATTTTTGGCATTATTGTAGTTGCCGCCCTCATTTTTGACCTGGGTCTTCTCAGCAAAAAAAATGTCACTGTGACCATCCGCAGTGCCCTGTACCAGACTTTTTTCTGGGTAGCGCTGGCGCTTGGTTTCTTCATTTTTATGTGGGCCAAATATGGTCAGACAACGGGACTTGAATACCTCAGTGCATATCTGATGGAGTGGAGTCTCAGTATTGACAACATATTTGTTTTTATCCTCATCTTCTCTGCGTTTTCTGTGCAGGAGAAAAATTATGGAAGGGTCTTGCTGCTGGGAATCCTGATGGCCATCATATTCAGGGTTATATTTATTACCGTAGGTGTAGCGCTGGTTGATAAATTTCACTGGATCTTGTACATCTTCGGCGTCTTTTTGATTTTCACTGGATACAAGATGTTTACTTCCAATGAGGAGGATGAATTTGATCCCCACAAATCGAAAGTCTATAAATACCTGAATAAATTACTTCCGCTGGTGCCGCATGATGGTGATGGGAAATTTTATTTTATGGAAAATGGCAAACGTGTGTACACGACATTATTTGTTGTGGTCATTATGTTGGCGACAATCGATCTGGTATTTGCCCTTGATTCCATTCCGGCAGTGATGGGAATCTCTCGCGACAAACTTGTCATTTATACATCCAATATTTTTGCACTCCTGGGATTACGATCGCTATTCTTTCTTTTACGTGGTGCGGTGACCAAATTTGATTATCTCCAGCAGGGGATTTCCGTAGTGCTAATTTTCATTGGCCTTAAGATGCTTGGTGAGCACTGGATTAATCAATACCTGGAAAAAACAACACAGGTATTTATTTCATTAGG
>JANPKZ010000168.1:0-9268 GCA_031426295.1 Saprospiraceae bacterium | reverse complement strand
GTACTGTGATCACTTTCGCTGATCGCAAGTTCTACGATTTCGTTGATAGACTTCGTGACTCTGCGTTCGTGTGTAAGTGTTTCTTCAAAAATATTCTTGACTGTACCGAATTGTGATGGAGGTTGCTGGATCGATGGACTGATGGCAATCGAATCCATGTCGATGAGATAGTTGAAGATCTTCATCATGTGCATATGTTCTTCGGCTGACTGGCGGTACATAAATGAAGCACAGCCTTTCATGGCTTTTGTATCAAACCATCCGGCCATAGAGAGGTACAGGAATGAAGCGTATCCTTCCATTGCAATTTGCTCGTTGAGGGCGGTCACCATTTTTTCACTTAACATCTGTAGGGTATTTTATTTATGTGCAAGTTACGGAATAGTGATTCGTCTGCGACCCTACCCCCTGATGCTTCGGCTTGCTTATCCTCATCCTCGTGCTACCCTTCGACTTCCTATCCCTCATCCTTGTACTCCCGCTCAGGGCGGCGCAGCTCAGCAACCAGGGGAACTTAGAATCTTTCTAAACGAATAATTTCAAAAATCAACATTTCCTGGTCGTTATTCGATATCCGTAGGGCTGCACCCTACGCTGTATTCCTATGGCCCTTCAGGCCTAACCATAAAATTCAAAAATCAACAATCCTTGGTCCTTGTTCGATATTCCCACGGGTCTCATCGTTATTTTTAGCCGGACCAGAGACTTAGTAAACCTTTAAGCAGTGCTCCATGGCCTTTCCTCCCGGGTCCTTCCTATATTTGTACCGTGAAAACATCCCACAGCCTGCACGAAGTCAGGATCAAAGATCATGCTGTAGTCCGCTCGTATCGCTTCGAAGAAGCCGAAAGTGTTGATTTTGTGGCAGATTCACTTGAGATATATTTGTTATGTATCAGGCAGGGGCAAGTTATGCTTCATGCTTCCTTCATTCCCCACCCGCTCGAACTGGCATCATCTGAGGCTTTATTCCTGGCTTTTCCAAAAAGTGAATGGCAGATTAAAGTTTTTGCAGAAGCGGCTACGGAATTATATGTAGTGCAATTGGATGTGTCGACTCTCCACAAGATGATCAATCCTTCCTTTGATCAGCATCAGCTGGATGCACCGCAGCGCCTGAATATGCGTGACCTGATGCGGCTGCTCCCGGTCAATCCGTCCCTGATGATGTGCTTTGAACAATTGTTGCATCACAAGCTCAAGCCACCATTCCATGAGTTGTTTGAGCGCGCAAAATTCCTGGAGATCTTCAGCCTTCTACTTGAATCATCCTTTGGTGCGCCGATGGAAGCGTGTCCGGTAGCGATGAGTCCCGGCATCGAAATGAAACTGAATCTTGTGCGCCGTCACATCATCGATCATCCCGAAGAATCACCAGATCCGGATAAGCTTGCAGTCATGTACGAACTGCCGCGTAATACCTTAAAGGAAGGGTATCGTTATAAATACGGCAAGACCATTCACCAGTATCATGCTGATCACAAACTTGAGTCTGCCATGCAGATGCTCAACGAAGGTGAATTACTCGTCAAGGAAGTTGCGTTCCGCATCGGCTATCAGAATCCGTCGCATTTTATCTCTGCCTTCAAGAAGAAGTTTGGGTATACGCCTAAGCAGTATCTGAAGAGAGATGTTGTGGTTGCGCCATTGGGCTCTCACTGATCTCGTAATTTCTCCATCTTCCTGATTGTCTTTATGATGCCGCGTGGTATCGACAGGGTTTTTTGACGCCAGACCAAAGGACGCCGGACGCCAGACTTATGGCGCAGGTTACTGACTCTTTCCATGCCGATGTTTCAGAGTTAGAGGTGCTTTCGTAGTGGAGACAGTATTTTTTGACGCCAGACGCTGAGATTCTGGACGCCGGACTTATGGCGCACTTTAAAGATTCATAAACTACATATTACACTCTGCATTTGATTGTTCTCAATAAAAAATCACCTATGCGTCTAGAGTCTGGCCTCTGGCGTCTAAGTGTCTGGCGTCAAAAGCTCACCTACAAAACAGGAACACCCTGTTTACTCATTCTACCCCAACAATAAGAATCGAAATACTCGCATCCAACACTTCGAATTCGTAACTTAACTACATCATTCACATTAAAACCTCACACATCATGGGCGATGAATATTTTAGCAATAACAGAGAGCGGGTTGGCAAAGCCAAACAATTTGAAGAAGCTACGTTTGAAGGGCTTCCCACGTATGAAAATTTCCTGTATCAACATCAGGGTACATTTTCCATAAATCAGGGTGCAGCCGCTGAAATACAATTGACATTACCTGGCGGGCATTACGAGATTGAGGCTATTACCCGGCTGTATAACAATTCAGAAGAACGTATCATCTATTCCGGGACGCTGACCTATTATCTGGATGAATACATTCGCGACCTTAATGAGTCGGGTTTTTTGGCCAGTACAGCGCAAGGCAAGCCTTACATACTCCATTTTAAAACCATGGCATCATTTAAGCAAACCCGCGTGATTAAATTTAGTTTTGGTACAACTGCGGAATTTGGTGGCATGGCACACCAGCCGATGATTATGGTGAGACGGATTGGTGCGATCAGGTATATCAGGGTTTGATACTTCGACCAGGCTCAGTACAAGTTTTGGATTTTGGATTTTGGATTGCAGTAAATCAAATCATAAAAAATCGTAACAATCATAATGATCTGCGTTCCCTGATTCTGGTACATAATGGTATTCGTAACTCCCAGTGCTTTCGTAATTTGCACGAATGAAGAGTGACACCATTGTGGCTATTTCGACTGGGGAGGCAGTTTCCGCTATTGGGATGATTCGGTTATCAGGACCAAGAGCGATATCAATTACGGATAAAATTTTCAAGGGTGTTGTATTAGCCGACTCTGATTCCCACACGGCACATTACGGTCGCATCCTCCAGGATGACGGAACCATTCTCGATGAAGTTGTCATCACAATTTATAAAGCTCCAAAATCCTACACCACAGAAGATGTGATTGAAATCAGTTGTCATGGTTCGCCATACATCCTGAAAGAGATTTTGACACTGCTGATAAAGAAAGGTGCACGTCCCGCTGATCCGGGTGAATTCACCATGCGTGCATTTATCAATGGTCGTATGGATCTTTCGCAGGCAGAAGCTGTTGCAGATCTTATCGAATCGCAATCAAAAGCATCCCACAGGATGGCGATGATGCAGATGCGCGGTGGTGTGTCTAATGAAATTCAATCGCTCCGCCAAAAACTACTTGACTTTGCGAGCCTTATTGAATTGGAACTGGATTTTGGAGAAGAAGATGTTGAGTTTGCCGATCGTGCGCAGCTTTCATCACTTGTCAAAGAGATAATTGAAATGATCCAGAGACTCAAGAATACTTTTCATCTGGGCAATGCAATTAAAGAAGGAATTCCAACCGTCATCGCGGGTCGTCCCAATGCGGGTAAGTCAACAATATTAAATCGATTGCTGAATGAAGAGCGGGCTATAGTTTCTTCGATTGCCGGAACTACACGCGATACCATTGAAGAAGTACTCACGATTGAAGGTGTGCAATTTCGCATCATTGATACTGCCGGTATCCGTGAGGCTCATGATGAAATCGAATCGATCGGCATCGAGCGTACGATGGAGAAAATCGAACAGGCGTCTGTTCTTGTCTATGTATTTGATGTCACCGAATTAAGTCCGTCAGAAGTGTTACGTGATCTCGGTGCCATTCAACCCGGCAATGCAAAAATTATTCTTGCCGCAAATAAAATGGACCGCAATCCTTACCTAGATCCTGAAGAATACCGCATTGGCGAACATGGATTAGTACCACTTTCTGCGATCCACAACATGAACATTGAATTTCTGAAAGAGACAATTAGTAAGAGTGTGACCAATGATATTCCGTCAGACATCCCGATGATTAGTTCGCTGCGGCATTATCATGCGCTCGAGCGCACTGAAGAAAGATTGAATGCTGTGCTGGAGGGATTTGAGGGCGGTATTACGCATGATTTTGTGGCGCAGGATATCAGGCAGGCGTTGTATCATTTAGGTGAGATTATAGGTCAGATATCGACGGAGGATTTGCTAGGGAATATTTTTGGGAGGTTTTGTATTGGAAAGTAATGGATCAAAATAAACTCATATTAAACTTATATAGTATATTATAAAATTCAATAACCATAGGCCTTACTGATGACTTAGCTTAAGATTTGATTGGAGTTAATGAGAGTATGTTTTGGTAATATTTGTACCTTTCTTGTACCTTAGAGTTAAATGGTCAATGTTTGTACCTCACCGGGGAGATAACTTGACACATTGAAACACTTTACTACAAAATCAAACAGAATGTCATCCAATATCCGGTTACAACGCATTTGCAAGCACTGTGGTGAAAATTTTACGGCAAAGACTACTGTCACTCAGTATTGTGGAGATAATTGCGCCAAGAGAGCGTATAAAGCACGATTACGGATAAAGAAAATGGGCTTAAGTAATAAGGAGACGGAAGCAATCCTGATGAAACCAATTGAGACTCTTAAAGCAAAAGAGTTTCTGAACGTTCGAGAAGTCTCACAACTTATAGGTTGTTCGAGGCAGAATGTTTACCTCCTGATTAACCAGGGCAAATTGAAAGCGACAAACATTTTAAAAAAGAAGACGATAGTCCGGAGATCTGACCTGGACAAATTATTGAGCTAACTCAAATCCAATCGAACCGTGGCAATCAAAGTAAAATTGAGAAAGAAACCAATTTCTGGGAATAGAGAAAGTCTTTACCTAGACTTCTACCCACCTATACCCCACCCTGACACTGGAGAACTTACTAGAAGACAGTTCTTGGGTATGTATCTGTATCTGAAGCCTAAAAGCTCTATTGATAAACAACACAATAAGGAGACTGAGGAAATTGCTAAACATGTTAGGCAGAAAAAGGAATCAGAGCTGAATAAGCCCGAGATCTATTCAGGGTATGAAAAGGATCAGCTGAGAATAAAGGAACAAGGAGAAAAGAGCTTCATAGACTACTTCAAATCTCTAGCTGATAAACGCAAAGCCAGCAATCATGACAATTGGGTTTCCGCTTATCATTATCTCCTAATGTTCACAGGAGGTAGTCTGAAGTTTGTTGATCTCAGTGAGTCATTTTGTAATGACTTTAAAGAATTTCTTTTAACCACAAGAAGTAAAAGAACAGAAAAATTATCATTGTCTCAAAATTCTGCAGTTTCATATTTCAATAAATTAAAAGCGACTCTAAAACAGGCTTATAAAGATGGACTCCTTCCATATGATCTTAACGTGAGAGTTGAGGCAATTGAGACTAAACCGATACTAAAACAAACATTGACTATGGAAGAATTGAATCAGCTTGCAAAAGTTCCTTGCTGTTATCCAGTTTTAAGGCGAGCTGCTTTATTTTCAGCTTTAACAGGAATGCCTTTCAAGGAAATGCAAAATCTAACTTGGAGAGACATTGAGGAATCCGAAACATTCGGAATCAGGTTTAAGATCATTCGTCAAAAAACTGAAAGGCCTTACATTGGCAATATTTCAAAACAAGCGTATAACCTACTAGGCGAAAGAAGCGATCCCGAATTTAGAGTTTTTATCGGTTTAAATAATAAGGACAGATACAACAATTTTCATATTTGGCTTGCTCAGGCTAGGATTTCTAAAGAAATAACATTCCATGATTTAAGGCATACATATGGTTCGTTACAGATCGAATTAGGCACAGACATTTATACTCTTCAAGGCAATATGGGTCATGCAACACCACGGCAAAGTATGCACTATGGTAAAATAAGTGACGTTAGAAAGCGAGAAGCTGCAGAAATAATCCAGTTG
This sequence comes from Saprospiraceae bacterium, assembly GCA_031426295.1. Lineage (GTDB taxonomy): Bacteria > Bacteroidota > Bacteroidia > Chitinophagales > Saprospiraceae > Opimibacter. The sequence continues at coordinate 3,437 of JANPKZ010000168.1, read as the reverse complement.
AAGAATCTATAAGAACACTGATATAGTATGAACACTGAATATCTCGATGAAATTTTCAAAGTTGAGAATGAAACTCGACTTAAAATAAAGGATGCAGTATTACTTGACGAACCAGCTCGAACAAAAAGGTTTAAAATATTAACTGAACAGACAACAAACTTATCAACTAAAAATACCCTTGAGCTCATTCTTCGTCGTTTGAGTATCCTTTCTAACCATTTGGATGGGTTTTTGCCTAAAGAACATGAGGACTTTCAAAATAGGCTCATAAGGAGCCTGCATCCTGTTCTTGGGGATGAGTTTTTCATTGAGTATTTAAGGGATCAAAAAAGAATTCTTGATGAAGATATATTTGAATCAAAGCGAATGATTTCAAGAAAAACTGAGGGTTCTTGGGACCCAACACTCGTACAGGAGAAGGAACGATTTAAACTTAACTCTCGACTCCGTGAATGGCTGGAAAAAGTGATTATTTTATTTATGACACGACCACAAGAAGTAGAAGAGAAAATACTTCTCACTTTAGAGAATGCAAATTCATTATATAGCATACTTTCTCAATATTTTGATCCAAGACGTCATCCTGAATTACTTGAAGTTCTGAAAACGGGTAAAAACGTAGAGGAGAAACTAATTTTTAAGGACGTTGGAATTCGACTTTTGGATACCTTCAAACAACTGAAGAGATCAGATTTAATTATAGGATTGAAACAATATCAATTGATGGCTTGGATAGTAGATAACTTTCAATTTTCATACAGGGGAAAGAATACTGATTTCAAACCCGGAACAATTGAACAGGCTTTCTCAGGCTTGAACTACCAGTCTAAAAAGCCGATCATAATGATAAAGGATGGTCAGATCTTAAGGGCACTTTAGGGTTAGAAAAAGATTATCATTTACAAAAAAATCTTATTCAGTTTTAATACATCTAATGAAATCTGAATAACCTCCTTCCATAACATTACAGTCTAAACATACTGTAATGGAAAAGAAAGCATTTACATTAGAAAATTTTATAGAGGTAATTTCCCAAGTCGTAGATGACATTGGGGAAATCAAAATGGTGGTTCGACAATTAAATCTGCCTATACCTCCAGCTCTCGACCAATGGTTTGATGTTGATGAACTTTGTCAATATCTTCCCGATAAACCAAAAAGAGCTACAGTTTACGCCTGGGTAAGTGATGGATTAATTCCCGTACACCGAAGCTCTAAAAAATTAAGATTTCTCAAATCCGACATTGATGTTTGGTTAAAGCAAGGCAAGAAGAAAACACAAACTGAGATCCAGACTGAAGCTAAAAACTATATCCTATTGCAAAGAAAAAGAGCTAAGCAATGATAAATCACCGCTTAGCCCTTGTTAAAATTTACCTCCACAAAACTAAGAAATTTTCTTTAAAATTTCCCAATTGCAGTGCGATATCCATTGGTAATGATTGTAGATATCTGGGCCATTCCCTGAAATCAAATTGGAGGATTAATCACTTCTCACCTTTCAAACTATATAGCCATGGGTGAGATAAATGAACACATGGAACCCAGATCAATGGGATCGGATGATTTCAAAGCAGATTTAGTGAGATTAGTAAATGAATCAAACGAAAATCCCAACAAGGGTATTTTCAAAGTTCAAACAGCAAATGAATTCATTGACGAAGCTCGTAAAAGGCCAATTCCCAAAATACTATTCAGTGAACTTTGGCATGAAGGTGAGGTGTGTATTCTATTCGCTGGGGCCAATATTGGAAAATCCATCCTCGCTGTTCAGATAGCTGACAGTATAAGCAAAGCTGTGAATGTCCCTGGATTTAAGTTAGAAGCCGAACAACAACCTGTCATTTACTTGGATTTTGAATTGAGTGATAAGCAGTTTGAAAATAGGTATTCATTGAATTATTCATCACATTATCGATTTGATGATTCCTTAATCCGGGTGGAACTGAACCCTGAAGCTGAACTGCCGGAAAATACTTCGTTTGAAGACTATTTAAGCCAATCTTTAGAAAAATTGATAGCCGAAAGCGGGATTAGGATAATAATAGTTGACAATCTCACTTATCTAAGGACAGAAACTGAAAAGGCTAAGGACGCTCTACCATTAATGAAACTACTCAAGGCATTGAAAAGCAAATATGGGCTTTCAGTTTTAGTGCTTGCTCATACTCCTAAGCGAGACATGTCTAAACCATTAACAAGAAATGATTTGCAAGGGAGCAGCATGTTGATAAATTTTTGTGATAGTGCATTTGCTATAGGAGAAAGTAATGTGGACAAACACTTTAGGTATATAAAACAAATTAAAGCTAGAAATACAGAAATAATGTATGATAGCGAAAATGTATGCATTTGTCAAATTACAAAACCTCATAATTTCTTACAGTTTGAATTCCAGGGTTTCGATTCTGAAAAATCACACTTAAAGCAATTTACGGACAAGGAAATGACAAGTCGAGACCTGGAGATAGCTTCACTCTTTGAAAAAGGGATGAGTTTAAGGCAAATTGCCTTAGAAGTAAAGACATCCCATTCTACAGTAAAACGTGTATTGGATAGGCTTGGAAAGTATAAATGACGAAGCGTTGCATGTAACAGGTGTAACAACTGTAACACTATGTTACACCTGAAACACCTGAAACACTTGATCCGCTTTAAACTGTATCAAAAGTGATGGATAATTATAAATTTATATTAGAAAAATACCGCTCCAAAAACGATAGGTATTTATGCCCTTCATGTAATGTGACTCCAAATTCATTTACGAGATACATCAATATTACGATAAGACAGCACCTTGGAGATCATGTAGGGCGCTGCAATCGCGAAGTAAATTGTGGATATCACTACACTCCAAAACAGTATTTCCTGGATCAGGGGTCAATATTTTCAACAAATCGAGCAATGAATTATAAAGTGGCTATACCTACCTCTGTCAGTACTCCATCCACATATATAGACTCAGAGTTACTAAGAACCAGTCTTAAAGGATATACAAATAATCATTTTGTTACATTCCTTAAATCCCTTTTTGGTACAGAAAAGTCCCTTGAAGCTATATCTAAATACAAGATTGGTTCATCTAAGTATTGGCCAGGGTCAGTCGTATTCTGGCAAATTGATCGAAGTGGCCAAATTAGAACAGGAAAGATCATGTTGTATGATCCAGTTACAGGCAAAAGGCGGAAAGATATGCTACCCCCTATTCAATGGGCACACAAAGCAGCCAAACTAAGGGATTTTAAACTAGAGCAATGTCTATTCGGAGAAGACTTGCTTAATGATGAAGTTAAGGTGGTTGCTTTGGTTGAGAGTGAGAAGAGTGCAGTCATAGCAAGCATAGTTTTTCCAGAATATATCTGGTTAGCCACTGGGGGATTGGACCAACTCAATAAAAAATGCTTTGTGCTCAAAGGACGTACTGTGATCATGTTTCC
>JANPKZ010000167.1:0-1958 GCA_031426295.1 Saprospiraceae bacterium | reverse complement strand
GACATTCTCCGGAATACTTCCTCCATACGATTCAAGAATACAATTTTCAAAATAAAGGGAACCTGGAATTTTGTCATCAGGATCAATTGTTCCGATGATCTGATCAGAACGATAGATAAATTCGCCTCCATAGTCACAAATTTTATTACATTCTCCATATTCATCATTTGCAAACAATGCATCATCAGCTAGAAAATGTGAAATATACTGTGTGCCATTTTTAACACAAACCGGATCGACAGGTAAAGGAATTATACCATTGGTCCTTCTCCATACACACAGATTATCAACTTTAAAGTCAGCACCCGTTACGGCATAGAAATTCACGCCTTGTAATGCAAAAGGAAAGATGGCAGATTCTGAAAATGTCCACCTGACAATAAATTTATGATTGATCCAAAGCTCAATCACATCACTATCAGGATCTGCAATCACCATGATATCTGTCCAGCTATTCTGCTGATATGGAAATGTTATCCGTGGACTTGCATTTACATTTAATTGTCCAATACCATTTGGTTCAAAAAAAAATGCACCTACTAAGTCCTCACCGCTTCCGGCATTATTGGGAAGTTTGTTAAGCAAATTAAAGTATGCACGTTTACCCGTCTCTACAAAAATTGACATTGAAATGCGTAACCGTTGAGGTGGCACATCAGTCAGTTTGTAAATGACATCAGATTCTATTTGCTCCCTGATCCGAAGATGTTGATTATGATCTTCATACTGGACTGCTCCATCACCAGCTTCGCTATTCCACTTTCTCCAAACATTTGACTGAAATGAAATACCATTCCAATCAAAAAATTCAAAATCCTCCGTGTGTGCCTTTGCTGCAACTGCTGGATTCAAACTCTCATTACACTCGCACTCACAATCCATGGTTAACTCGAATGATCCGTTTTGTTCTGCATCCCTGCCATCAACAACTATGTAGTATGTTCCCGGGCTCGCAGCAAAATCAATAGACCTCTTAAAATGGCCGGTATGATAATCTACAAATGTTGTAGTCGCGCACTCCGTGTATCCGGTAGGTTCTACTACACCAAGCCCAGCGCAGACCGAAAACAAAAATAAATCCATTTCAACATCGTCAAATAATTCAAGGTTGAAATGAATATTGCGAAAAGAGTTCGTTGAAAATTCAAAAACGATATCTTTTCCATGATAATCATGGACGTTATTATAGCATAGCGAATAATGACCACTGTTAAACTTGTCCGACATGTTATTGGTATTCCTGAACATGGTCTGACCACAGGATAATGGAATAGCATTAGCACAGGGAGAAACTTGACTAATACCATACATAGGGGCAAAAAGAATCAGGCAAAATATGAAGGGTCTCATAACATATTTATTTGATTAATACGCTAACTGAAAAAATCTTAGCCCTGCAGTAATTTTCCTAATTCATTGCTCTCAACTTCAATAATACTCTTGTGTCATTAGGTTTTGCCTGAAGAGCTTTCCTGTAATAATCTTTTGCCAGGTCAGGCCGACCCGACGCCTCAAACGTGTTTCCCTTCAAATAATTACTCTTGTATTCATCAATTCTATATTGGGTATCCAGAACTTTATATTTCACGATCTGGTTCGAATCCTGTTGCTCTACACTTTCAAATATTTTCTTCCCCTCGTCCAATTCCCCGAGTCGCACCAGGCTATCCCCTCTGGCAACCAATTTAGCAAAATTCATCCACTTATTTTTCACTATTTCTAGTGAATCAGGCCAGGGCAGATTGGCATTTTTTGCAAAAGATTCAGTCGAATTAATTACATCCACCGCCTCCTGGTAATTGCCATTCTCTTTCAGTGTGCCGGCAATCTTTACCTGCTGCTCGATCAGGTTTCGCGCATTCTGGGCCTGGAGCGCTTCTATCTCCAGTGCCTGCGCTACGATCTGCCTTGATTTCGACCGGGCATCGATGAATGCGATCATCGCCAGACCCGCCAAT
>JANPKZ010000166.1:0-20651 GCA_031426295.1 Saprospiraceae bacterium | reverse complement strand
AGACGTGATTCCACTTTCAGGTGGTCGTGGGTTAGACGTGATTCCACTTTCAGGTGGTCGTGGGTTAGACGTGATTCCACTTTCAGGCGGTCGTGGGTTAGACGTGATACGCCCTTTCAGGGGGTAGGGGGTTAGACGGAGCCTTTCAGGGGGTAGGGGGTTCGACGGGGCAGGGGTTTGAAGGAGCGGAATTCTGAATTTTAATAATAAAGTTGAGGTCGAAGATCTCCGTTTTTTATCTCCTCAATTTTTGCATAAATCCTGCTAATGACGTCATCAATGTTACATGTTACTTCTTCATTGGTAAAGCGCAAGATTCGAAGTCCAAGGCCAATGAGGATAGCTTCTCTTTCCTTGTCTGAAAGTTTGATTTCTTCATTCGTGTGAATTAATCCATCAATTTCAATCACCAGTCTTAGGTAATGGCAATAGAAATCGGTCACAAATATGAATGTGGGATGTTGTCGCCGGAACCGGTATCCTAATTGATTTTTTCGCAAATGTCGCCAAAGGATCTTCTCTGTATAAGTTGGGTTTTTCCTAAGCTTTTTCGCGTGCAGGAAAACGCCAGTAGTGGCACCAAAGTGCATGTTGGTTCTCATTTTTAACTGGCATTAGAAATCTACTTAAAAATAGGATCTAGAATATTAAATAACAAGCACTAAAATGGGGAGGAAGATCAAATTCCCCCTTTCAGGGGGTAGGGGGTTAGATGGAGCCTTTCGTGGTAGGGGGTTAGATGGAGCCTTTCGTAGTAGGGGGTTAGACGGAGATTAAAATCCCCCTTTCAGGGGGTAGGGGGTTAGACGGAGCATTTTCCTCCCTAAACTAATTCCTGACTACCTTTGTTACCCGAATCACAATTTCTACAACAACCAGTTTAAAAAAATATATATGTATCCAGCAGAAATAGTTGCTCCTATGTCCCGCGACCTGACCGTCGTTGGTTTCACATCCCTTGAGACTCCTGACCAGGTAGCAAACATCCTTGAGAATCAATCCGGCACCACATTACTTGTGGTCAATTCCGTTTGTGGTTGTGCCGCAGCAATGGCTCGTCCGGGTGTTAAAATGGCTTTGCAAAATGACAAACAACCTGAAAAACTAGTTACTGTTTTTGCAGGTGTCGATCAGGAAGCTACATCGAAAGCAAGAGAATATCTACTGCCATATCCTCCATCATCTCCTTCGATCGCTTTATTCAAAGACGGACGGCTTGTTCATTTTATCGAACGTCATCACATTGAAGGCCGCAGCGCTGCCATGATCGCAGAAAATCTGAAAGCTGCTTTCAACGAATATTGCTGATCCTAGCGGATCGAAAAACATGATAGATCGTGTCACCGAAAAGGACTCCCCATACAGACATATCGAACGTATGTCGACAAGGGAAATCCTGACACACATTAACCACGAAGACGAATCTGTTCCCTTACGCATACGTGAGTGTATCCCTGCTATTGAATTACTGGTAGAAGATATCATTCCCCGGATGCTGGATGGCGGACGACTTTTTTATATTGGTGCAGGCACCAGTGGACGTCTCGGTATTGTTGACGCATCTGAATGTCCACCTACATTTGGTGTTCCTTTTGACAAGGTGATCGGACTAATTGCTGGTGGTGACGCGGCAATACGTCGTGCCCAGGAATTTGCAGAAGACGATACAGAACAGGCATGGAAAGATCTGGAAGCATTTGACATCAACACCACCGATGTTCTTATCGGTATTGCAGCTTCGGGTACGACTCCTTATGTGATAGGAGGCCTGAAAGCCGCAAAAGAAAAAGGCATCCTGACGGCATGTATCACATGCAATCCGGACGCCCCGATGATTATTAACGCTCATCATCCTATCATCTGCGTCGTCGGTCCGGAGTTTATCACCGGAAGCACCCGCATGAAAGCCGGGACCGCGCAAAAGCTGATCTTAAATATGATTTCGACCGCTACCATGATCCGGCTCGGACGCATCGAAGACAACAAGATGGTAGATATGCAACTTACCAATCACAAGCTGATCGATCGCGGCGTACGCATGATTATGGAACGCACTTCTTTATCCTATGAAGCCGCAGCTAATCTTCTTCAGCAGCATGGCTCAGTACGAAAGGCGTTGATGGCTATCAGTTAATTTTTGTCACTTCCCCACTGCCACTGATCTTCGCATTCACACTCGGAGAACCTGAATATTCCACATCACCGCTTCCGGATATAAAGCTACTCAATTGGTTGTTAGCATTCACCTTGGCATCTCCCGATCCGCTGATATGAACATCACAATTATCTGTCTTAAGATCTGCTGCACTTACCTCTCCCGAACCACTCATTTTGATAGAAAATTCCTTGCTCGTTCCACTCAATTCTACTTCGCCCGAGCCACTTAGATTGACCTCTGATTTTTGAGCCTGGTAGGACATATGCACTTCTCCGGATCCTGCCATATTGATATCAAGGTTGTTAAGACCTGAGAATGTATTGGTCGAGCTGATTTCGCCACTACCACTTAGCCCGATTTGCTCCAGCGTAGCAAGTGTGATCCGGATCGTTACATGTTTGGATTCTCTGACATTTTCATCAAATGCAATTCCCCAGACGCCATTCTTTACATCCCTTTTGATATTGTCAAGGATATTCTTTTGTCCCTCCAATTCGATCTTCTGTATATTTCCCTGCGTAAGGATCACATCGCCCGCGATGGCGAGATTTATTCCTTTTAATGCTTCAAGTGTAATGGTCTGGGTGATGATCTCACCTTCCCCTTTGATGCCCATCATCTGGGACTGACATTGGATGCTCACAAGCATGCAAACTAATACGGTAAGAATAGATAGTGGTTTTGTCATGATCGTTGGATTTGAAGTGTTGAATGAGTTATAAACGACGGAAGGACAATATCCAGTTGTAAGGGTTGCACGATGGAAGAAAGAAAGAAGGAAAGAAAGGAAGAAGGGAAGAAAGGAGGAAGGGAAGAAGGGATCCCGATAGCTATCGGGAGGGAATTTGGAAATTGGAAATTTCAAAATCAGGAAAAGCTGTATGTGTTCGTACTTTGAACTTCGTCCTTCGTACTTACTGAGAACGTCGTTCCGCTATCGTTTTTTCAAAAACATCCCGGCTTAAAAAATAATCACGCTCCTCGGGTTCCTCTTCGATGACTTCAGGCTCTTCATCATCTTCGAGGTCTTTTTTATAAATCCACGCAAGCGCAATACCCACCAAAGCTCCCATGAGATGACCCTGCCATGATACACCTTCCTTGCCCGGAATGATACCGGCAAAATAGCCGGCATACATCATCAGGATAATCAGTGCCAACACCACCGATTTTATATTTCGCCTGAAGACACCACTCCAGAATACCAGTGATACCATACCATATACAATACCACTGGCACCAATATGATACGAACCAGCAGGGGCGATGATCCAGATACCTAATCCGGAAAAAATATAAAGCAGAATGAAACAACGAAGTGCGATCCGCTTATAAAATAAAAACAGGATGGCACTTAAGATCAGAAAGGAAACACTGTTTCCAAACAGATGCTCCCAGCTACCGTGGATCAATGGATATGTCAGTATCCCGGTTAATCCATCAATCGCGCGAGGATACACGCCCAATGTGCGAAGATCGATGTCACTAAAAAATTGAATGGCATGTATAAGCCATATCAATAAAACGAAACCAATAGGAAAGGCAAGTTTTTGAAGGAGCCTTTTGTACATCTACGATTTTATTTTTTCGAATACCTAATCTGATTACCGTTCACAGATTACCAAATACCGGATACTGAATACAGAATACTGAATGGATTCGACAAGCTCACCACAAGTACCGGTTACGACTTTTGATACCGCCTGGCCACAATGCGAATAAACTGTTCAGCCATTTTAAGACGTTCTGCATCCGCCCATTTAAAATCACGCGCCGGGCCATTCAACAACACCTGGCGTGCTTCGTCCAATGAATGGAGCGCATTCAACTTCTGACACGTTCCATCGAACAAAGATTTATCACCACCGAATAATTCGTTAAGTGTAAAAATGCGCTCATTAAGACCCATGGCGGATTCTATACTCGGTATCGGTGTTTGCGTAAATCGATGCGCGATGTCATCTGATTTCTGCTGATCAAATATTTTATTCAGGATATCCTGTTGATCTGAATTCAGTGATGATGATTTCGACGTGACGTAATCAGTTTCTTTTACCGGCTCCGGTGGTTGATATTGGTATGGCTTATGTTCCGGAGGTGTTGGTGGGATATATTCCGTTACGGGAGGCTTCACTTCCACGGGTTGTTCTTTGATGGTGGGTGCAACATATTCCTGATGCACATATACCGGATCTGTTTTTGGAAGTTCGTAATAGATATCCTCTTTCGGAGGTTCAGGATTTTTAAAAATTTCTTTTGGTGGCTCAGGTTTATAGACCTCTTCTTTCACCACCTCAGGTGTTTTGAATACAGGTATTTCTTTTTTCGCAACTACTTCTTCATGGGATTTCCGGTAATCATGGGACTCATGATGTTTGGGTGCATCATGTGTTACCGGTGATGCGTCAGATGAAACTACATCATACAACTGCACGATGTAGGACTTGATTAAATCTTTTTCGAGACGGGACAATTCCTGGCCATTTCCATTGTCGAGGAAAGCCTGGATTTTATGAAGAAGTCGTTGTGCTTTTGTTTGATCCATGGTACTGTATATTATAGGTGGCCAATTTACTACTGTCTGCCCTCTTATATGATATGAAGGCGGTTAATATTGTGTGAATCGGTCAATATTACACCATCCGGTGGGGAGTTGAAAGGAAGAATGCATCTTTGCACCCTATGTTTCAGGAGCCTTCATTTCATACGACACGACGTGGATGGATCGAAGTGATCTGCGGTTCGATGTTCTCCGGCAAGACAGAAGAACTGATCCGAAGACTCAAGCGAGCCCGCATTGCCGAACAATCTGTAGAAATCTTCAAACCTGTTACGGATACACGCTATAGTGTGGATGAAGTGGTAAGTCATGATGCACGCGCCATCATGTCCCACCCTGTCCCTTCCTCTGCAGATATACTCCAGGTAGCCCTGAATGTAGATGTGGTGGGAATCGATGAAGCACAATTTTTTGACATGGATCTGCCATTGGTATGCGAAGAATTGGCAACCCGGGGACACAGGGTGATCATTGCCGGTCTTGATATGGATTTTCGCGGCCGTCCTTTTGGTCCGATGCCGGATCTGCTTGCCGTCGCAGAATATATCACCAAGCTTCACGCGATCTGCCACCACTGCGGCAATCTCGCCACCCATACGTATCGCAGATCCACCGACTCCGCAACCGTCGTCCTGGGTGAAAAAGACATCTATGAAGCCCGCTGCCGTCATTGCTACAATCTTGGCAATATCCTTGATCTGAGAGTGAAGAAAGGAGGCTAAGGCGGAGGCGAAGGCGAAGGCGAAGGCTAAGGCATTTGAATGTCAAGTGCAGCAAAGCTCACGCCATACAGAATACTGAATACCCTTTTTACCGAATACAGAATACTGAATACAGCTTTTACTTCTTTCACTACACTTTTACCAAATACCGAATACGGAATACCGAAAACCCCAAATCCTTCTACCTTTGGCCGCTTATCCAACCTTAACCGTTCATGGCCTCTTCACAGCCAATCCGTTCCGCACTCATCTCCGTTTTTCATAAAGAAGGCTTAGATCAGATCATCAAAACCCTTGATCAGCAAGGAGTTACGATTTATAGTACAGGCGGTAGCCTGGAGTATATCCAGACCCTCGGCATCATGGCGACCGCGGTCGAAGACCTCACAGGATATCCCTCAATACTTGACGGAAGAGTGAAAACCCTTCATCCCAAGATTTTTGGAGGCATCCTGGCACGTAGAGAACCCACGCACATCAGCCAGCTGGAACAATACAATATCCCACCGATCGACCTGGTTATCGTGGACCTCTACCCCTTTGACAAAACTGTCAAAAGCACGAATGATGAAGCCACCATCATCGAGAAAATCGATATCGGAGGCATTTCCCTGATCCGTGCAGCTGCGAAAAATTACAGTGATGTAGTAATCATACCATCCCAGGAAGACTATCCTGCTTTCCTGCAACTGCTGGAAACAAACGGTGCCCAGACTACGCTTGAGGAGCGTCATTATTTTGCTACACGCGCCTTCAGGGTTTCATCTCATTATGACAAGCAGATCTATGATTATTTCAACCAGGATGGCAAGGATGAATCGCTGAAGATTTCATTACACAATGCAACTCCCCTGCGATATGGTGAAAATCCACACCAGGTAGCAGTCTACTACAATGATGCTACTCCAAGTTTTGAAAAACTGAGTGGAAAAGAATTGTCCTACAATAATCTCGTTGATGTTGATGCTGCCATCCACCTGATGTATGAATTCAGAGAAGACGATGATCCTACATTTGCCATTCTGAAACATACAAACGCATGTGGTGTAGCCACGAGAGATACAGTGCATGAAGCATGGACTGCAGCTTTAGCCGGTGACCCTGTTTCATCCTTTGGCGGTATCCTGATATGCAATCATCAGATTGATGAAACAACTGCTCATGCGATCGATGATATTTTTTACGAGGTACTCATTGCACCTTCTTATTCTACAGGCGCATTGAAAGTTTTGACTGCAAAAAAGAATCGCATTCTCCTCGTATTGTCAAAATATCCGGAAACAAAAAAACAGGTGAAGAGCCTGCTGGATGGTTATATCGTACAGGATTTTGATAAGATGTCGGAAAAAGCATCTGATCTCAAACAAGTCACAAAACGATCTCCAACACAAGGGGAAATCCCTGACTTGTTGTTTGCTAACAAAGTTGTAAAGCACCTGAAGTCCAATGGCATCGCACTCGTGAAAAACCATCAGCTGATTGGTATGGGCTGCGGACAGACTTCACGCGTCGACGCATTAAAACAAGCAATTCAAAAAGCACATACGTTTGGTTTTGATACGCATGGCGCTGTCATGTCATCAGAGGCATTCTTTCCTTTCCCGGATTGTGTTCAGATAGCTAATGAAGCAGGCATCACCGCTGTGATCCATCCGGGTGGTTCTGTCAAAGACCAGGAGAGCATCGATTATTGCAATGCCGTTGAGATGGCCATGGTGATAACAGGTAACAGGCATTTTAAACATTGATTGTGAGCGGAGGGCTAAGGGCTAAGAGCTAAGAGCAAAAAGCAGGGAGCAAGGAGAAGTGAGCAAGGAGCAGTGAGTTTTGATCCCGATAGTTATCGGGAGTGAATCGTGAATCGCGAATCGTGAATCGTGAATTTTAAGTTGTGAATTCCATTTACCATTTTACCAATTACCATATTTACTACTTACCACTTTTACCATATTTACCACTTTTACTTTTTTTACAGAATACTGAATACTGAACACCGAACACGAGATGTACTTAACGATCGACCGCGGCAATACCAGAACCAAATCAGGCGTGTTTAATGCTTCACATGAACTCATTACAACTATTGCATTTATAAATCCAACTTTGAAAGAAATTCAGGAACTGATTGATCAGCATGAAATTCTTCACCTGATCATGACAACCAGCGGTCCATCTGATTGGGAAATTTCTGAATTGAGCGTACCAGGGACTAAACTTGAATTATCCCATACAACTTCTCTTCCTGTAAAATTGATTTACTCAACACCAGAAACGCTGGGGCGGGACCGGATTGCGGCAGTCTGTGGTGCTCATGTTTTATACCCGGGTAAAAATTGTCTCGTGGTGGATGCAGGCACATGCATCACAATGAATCTCCTGCTGGGATCAGGCATCTTTCTGGGAGGAAATATTGCGCCCGGTATATCCATGCGCCTGAAAGCCATGCATGACTATACAGCCAGACTTCCTTTAGTTGAACCTGCCTTCCCAATATTGCCATTTGGAGACTCAACTACTCATGCCCTCCGGAATGGTGCATGCCTGGGTGCTGTCATGGAAATAGAGGGAATATTAAATCGTGCCCGCGAAGCATATGGAGAGGTTTTACTCGTTATTACCGGTGGAGATTCCGATCTCTTGGCTGACGGATTAATAAGTCAGATATTTGTGTCACCCGAACTGGTCATCCACGGCCTTTTCCAAATACTTGTTTTGAATGTTGATGAAACCAATTAAGTCCCTGTTAATCAGTACCCTGGTGCTCTCCACCACAGTCCTGATGACAGCTCAACCTAAGGATAACTCCCCTTTTTCCCAGTTTGGAATCGGTGATTTTTTCGATGCCAACCTCCCCAGCAGCCATAGTATGGGCGGTCTCAATGCCGTCTATCATGATTTTTTTGAGTCTAATTTTGAAAATCCGGCTTCTTTAGGATTTCTTCAATACACCAGTTTCCAGCTGGGAATGTTCGCCAAAAAGTCAACTTACAAGCGTTTTGACCAAAAGCAAAATGTCTGGACGGGCAATCTCGAGCAAATAAGCCTGAGTTTTCCGATCATCAACCCACTGAATGAGGCTCTTGAGCGCCGGGAAACTAATTTTAGCTGGGGTATGGGTCTCGCTTTACAGCCATACAGCCAGGTAGGATATTTTGTCCAGATCGATGATGCTATTGATTCGATTGGTGATGTGCTGAGGACCTTCCGCGGTATCGGTGGTCTCTACAAGATAAATTGGAGCAACGGTTTTAAGTATAAAAACCTGGCAGCGGGGATCAACCTCGGATATATCTATGGCAAACAATCCTATGATGAGGAAACTTTCTTCCTGGACCTTGAAAATTCATACACCAATGTTTTTACAAACACGACTGCTTACAAAGGTCTTTCTTACCGCATAGGTCTGATGTATGAACATCCACTGGATCTGGAAGAAGCAAGAAAAAAAGATGACAGTCCTTCGCGATTGGTATCAGCAGGCCTTTATTTTGGTGGCAAAGCAAATCTGGATACAAAATCAGATGTCTTTGATTACGCCGAAAGTGTTGCATACGATGATCGGGATACAGTATTCATTGCATTGGATCAGGAAGGGGAAACCATCCTGCCAGGTGCATGGGGTGCGGGTCTGATGTATCGCCACGCAGGTGACTTCAGGTTCGGTGTTGATTATGGGGGTGCAAAATGGAGTGGCTATGAAAATTCTTCGAGGCCGGCTAACATGGAAGATACCTGGCGTTTTGGAGTTGGTGGTGCATGGATCCCGGATGCCAATTCAATCACTTCGTATTTCCGCCGGGTAGAATATCGTGCAGGTTTCTCATTGGGTACAGATCCAAGAGTGATCGAAGGCGAACAGGTAAAACAAACAACATTCAGCGTGGGTGCAAACCTTCCTTTAATTTTGCAGCGTAATATTGCCTGGTTCCAGGTAGGCCTCGATTACGGTACCCGTACCGGCGGAGCCAACCTGAGCGAAAATTTTGTTCGCGCCAAAGTAGGTTTTATCTTCAACGACAATACCTGGTTTATCCGGGGCAAGTATAACTAAGAATTTTTCAGACGAGTATTAGTATGAAAGTGGGTGTCGCTCCGAAAGGTCGGCACCTTTTTATTTTGATAAAGTACTATCAATACATCCTAAAAGAATACCTCGCCTATAAACTCTGGGAGTTGGTCTCGCCGGACTATTTCAGAACACAATTGGTACATATACATTATACCAATCCCGATGGAACTGATGCCCATGATCCTTCGTACGCTTTCTTTGTGGAAACACTGAAGAACTCGTAGAAAGGCTCGGTGGCCGAAGAAATAAAACTCCGGTCATCAGCAGCAGTACTGTTGATAGGCAACCAATGCTCAGCGTGGCCTTGTTTGAATTTATGATCGGCAATACAGACTGGTTTATGCAGAACCGCCACAACCTTGAATTTGTAATTATCCCCGGACATCCGCTGCTGGTGCCGATTCCGTATGACTTTGATTATTCAGGCCTTGTAGGTGCTACCAATGCAGCTCACCATGAAAGTCTCAAACTGACCAAATGGTAAAACTAGGAGGTTAATGCATTAGGAGGTTAGTGGATATCAGACGAAGCACCTAACCTTCTAAACTTTTAAGCTCTTAAGCCCATTGAATAAACATTTGCATCGTAGAAGCTTTCGATGGTTGGCGGAGAAAAGCCCTCCAACGGCAATTTCTGCAGTTGTATTTTATACTCGACCATAATATTTCAATTCCTTCTGAATTTTGTAGTATTCCTATTACGGTTCACTATGCTTATCTTCTTCTGCCCTGTTAACCCCAATACGATTTATGCTCTCATAAAGCGAGGTGATATTGATCAATAAGCGGTCAAGTTCCTGTTGAAAAAACGT
The DNA here is from genome assembly GCA_031426295.1 of Saprospiraceae bacterium. Taxonomy (GTDB): domain Bacteria; phylum Bacteroidota; class Bacteroidia; order Chitinophagales; family Saprospiraceae; genus Opimibacter. The sequence goes on along the minus strand of JANPKZ010000166.1, from coordinate 10,331 downwards.
TTCAGTGAACACATTCCATTTCCCTGGATGGTTCATAAGTTCCCTAAAACTATTTCCAAGCGTAGTAATGTATTCACTTTTCCCGGCAGCATCATTAATAAAAATAGGAGGATATAAATGATACATCAACATCCAGTTTTTTGCAATTCTTGTAACCCGACCATTGCCATCTGCAAAAGGGTGTATCCTGATCAACTCGTGATGAAAGTATATGGCTTTAATGATTGGGTTTTCTATTGATTGCATCTTAAAAAACAGCTCGGAAACCAATTGAGGAACCCTTGATGGTTCCGGGCAGAGATGGGCTCCAATCTGAACAAGCGTCTGCCTGTACCGATTAGGATGAATGGCATTGGTTTCCGGAGACACCATCCGAAGTAGCTGAAATAATTGAATCTCCCTTTCAAAATTATGATGAACCATAACTTCATTAATTACAAAGTCAAGAGACACTTTTAAATTTAATAAATACACATCGGCTTCTTCTTCGTTTTGAGCCTCCATTTGAGCATTTTTAATACCGAGAAGCTCTTGTAGTTTGTGCATTCCAGCTAAATAAATGTCTAAAAGGTCATCATCCAGGTGATATCGGCTATAAATAATCAGCCGATAAATTGACTTTAGAAGGTTGTCAATTTTATCAATCTTTTCTTTATTGACTTGAATAATATGTACCGGTAATAATACCATGTTGCTTGCCGTTAATAGGTTTGTCAAAGTTTCGACTACCTAAGCAAGCCGGAGCTCCATTGCAAGGCGTATATAGCTTTGAGATAATTGGTCTTTAATTCAATGAGTTTACGCTGGTTTTCCAATACTTTGTTTTCACGGGAATTAATCAAAAAAAGAGAACTCTCTCCATTTTGAAATAAAGCTTCTTCTGCCAAGAGCAACTCTTCAAAATTAATAAGCATATTACGTTGCAGTTGTATTTGATTTTTTAAAGTTAAATATTCATTGTAATAATTGCGTATTTTCAAATCAATGGATAATGTATTCTGACTTTGGGCCATTACCGTTTCTTGAATCCTTAGCTTAGCCAGTTTATATTCCCCCCTGCCTTGTGAAAAAGGTATAGGCATTTCAAGTTTTAACCCATATTGGTAATTATTCTGAAACAACAGGCCATCTGAGGCAAATGCATTGTATCCCTTACTTAAGTGATTATAGCTGAAATCAAGACTGGGAAGCAGATCTTGAAATTTTAATTTTTGGTCTATGTCCAAAGCCGTCAATTTTTGATTATACAATTGCAATTCGGGGTGAAACTGGCGGGCATATTCCAATAACTGGGACAAATCAAGCGTGAACTTCTGAATATTAGTTTCATTTTCCCATCCTTGTTGTGGAATAATACTTTCGGGCAACTGATAAGGGACATTATCAGCCTGCCACAAAAAAACACTTAAGGCCAGGCCTTCATTCTGGAATTTCAGCCAACTTTCATTTTTCAGGAATTCAAAACTTTGATACTGCGACATAGCCTCCAGGGTATCGATCGCCGGGCGTTCTCCATTCTGGAATGTCTTTTTAACCAATTCAAACCGCTGCTGGCTTAAGGTGAGATTCTGATCCACAATTTGATAATACTGGTAGGCCTTTACCCATTCCCAATACTGCAGCGCCGCTTCCATCAAGATAGTATTGACAAGGGCTTGCTGTTCTGTAAAAGCCATCTCTTTAAACAGTTTCGACTGCTGGAGATAAGCTCGCCGCTTGTCCATCAAGAGGTTTTTAAGTAATGGGATGTTTAGTCCGATATAACTCGATTGACCCACTGTTTGGGATGGGTTAAGTCGATCGCCCACTAGATTTTCCAAACCTGCCGTTACTTCCACACCAAACCAGGTAGGAATAGTAATATTTGGATGGAGATAATCGTAATATGTGGTATCGCTTAATGTTTTATTAGAAATGATGTTGCTAATAATGGGGTTGAACGCTCCTCTTGCAATGGAAATGCCGGCTTCGGTTTTTGCGATATTGATATTTGCCTGTTTAACTGTCGGATGGTGCTGCCTGACAATTTCCAAAACCTGTTCCACATTAAGTGTAGATGTATCTTCTTGTGCCCAAATGACTCCTGAACAAAAAATAACAACTATACTAAATAAATACTGTATCATTCTTTATCCTTTAAACCATTTTTTTCCATTGTATAAAAATCAGGAGGAAATCCATTGATTTTTCTCCACAATTCATACCAGATAGGAACGTCTTTTAAAAGCAAAATCCCTTTTGCGCCAGTGCCGAGCTTTAATTGATCTGGCCATTTTTTTAAAGAACTGTCTTCGGCTACTAAAACTCTATACATGCCATTGTCGCCTATGGTGTTTTCAAAAAAAACAACTTTCCCGGAAAAGGTACCATAACTATTTTCAGGCCAGCCACTAAAAACAATAGCCGGAAAGCCATCGAACGTAAAGCGGACCAATTGCCCGATATTGATCAAGGGTAAATCCATTGGCTTGACAAACATTTCCACAGCATAATCCACCCGTGAAGGAACAATGATAGAAATGGTTTCCCCATCTTTCAATATTTCCCCGATACCTGATTTGTTGGCTTGAACAATCTGACCATCCTGGGGTGCAGTCACAATATACATACCATTGCGGATGGTATAATTACTTACCTGGTTTTCCAATTTAGATAGATCGCCCAAGGCGTTCGCAACCTGGCTCAAATACTGAAACTTATCACTTTCGGCTTTATTTATTTTTTCGGTATACTCTTGCTCTATACTGTTTTGTTCTATACGTATATTTAAAAGTTCTTGCTGGGTCTGGGCTATAGTATTTTCAGTTGTAATTTTCCTGGCCATAGCATTCTGGTATTGAATATCTCTTTGCTGCAATTGCGTCTGGGAAACCAATCCCTCTGTATACATCTTTAATTGTCTTTCATATTGATCTTTCAGCAAAGCTGTTTCGTTTTCGTTGGCTGTCAATTCGGCCTTTTCACCTGACAGCTCATTGTCCAATTGAGCTATCTTATTATTTAATTGTTCAATCTTAAACTTCTTTGCCTGTATCAAATTATCAACCTGCATGTCTGTTGCCCTGATTTTTCCCTGGTAATAGACAATGCTTTCATTCTTAGCCTCTACTTGGCTTTGTGTCCGGGGGATCAGGTTGGGATCTAAATATTCCTCCTTTATTTCGGTTAAAAGCAGGATGGTATCATCCTTTTTTACAAAATCTCCTTCTCTCACAAACCATTTACTAATTTTTCCGGGAATAGGGGAATTGATATTTTGAGGCCGGTGCTCTTGCTTTAACGTTGTAATATTTCCATTGGATTTGATATTCTGCGTCCAGGGTAAAAAAAACAACAATGCAAAAATCACCACGATCGCCCAGAAGTAATATTTTACTTTATTTTTTTGCTGAATTAAATAAATAGCATCAAACGCAAGTAAAGGCTTGTGGTACGTCTTCATTTTTCTATTCTTGTATAGTTCCATCTACAATATGAAATTTAACGTCACACTTTTTTATAAACTCTATATCATTCGTAGAAATCACAATCGTCATGGTTTTTGAATGCTGCAATAAATACTGCTGAACATGTTCTTTGGTCTCTTCATTAAACCCCAGCCAGGGTTCTTCGAGGATCAATAAAACAGGGCGGTTAATTAAGGCTCTAAGCAATAGAATTTTCCTGATCAATGAAGAGGGCAATTTTCGTCCTTCGGGGTCAAGATGCGTTTCAAAAGAATCCGGGAAGAACGATATGAAGTTTTCAATCCCCAATTCCTTTGCCACTGCCATGATGTCCTCCATAAATATATCGTTCCTCCCAAGTGAAATATTCTCATAAAGCGTGCCTTCAAATAAGTCTTGTTCGTATAATAATATACCCATGTTCGATCTAAGATTCTCAAGTGAATAGTTTTGAAGAGGTATGTTGTTAATATAAATAGCTCCTTTAAAATCCATATAACTGCCTGTCAGCAGCCTAAGTAAAGTCGATTTTCCACTGTTTTCTTCACCGGCTATACAAGTGATCGTATTTGCAGGAATCTCAATGGAAATATCACTAAGAATTTCCTGACCATCCGTATACGAAAAAGTCATATTCTTAATGGTAATATGTACTTCTTTTGATTGGAGTAAAAACATACCATCTTTTTCGTCGGGCAATTCCAATACCGAATCCACTTTGTACAATCCTGTAACAACGTCATACACATTTTCCAAACTGGTAATTAATTTTTCAATCGCGTTGATAATGGTCAAAATAATGATTTCAGCTGCGACAAACTGTCCGATGTTAATTTTTTGATCAAACAACAAGCTTGTCCCTAATATAAGCATGAGGGCTGTAATGCCAACTTTAAAAGCCACTAACGTCCTGAACTGAAATAATAACACTTGAAAATGGGACGTCCGGGCATTTACATATTGTAGCAATTTTTCATCGGTTTTCTTCAAATTAAGATGACTTCCCTGGCTGTATTTAAACGATTTAATCACGCGGCCCAATTCCTCCAGCCAGGCAGCTACTTCATATTTATAATTACTTTCATTGATGCTTGTTTTCAAGCCTTTCTTGCTGGTGATGGCATAAATCACCCAAAGAACAGCTACCAAAAGCAATGAAAATGCTATAAAGATGGGATGGTATAAGGAAAGGAGGATTAAGCCAAAAATAATCTGGATCGTTGACGAAGGAATATCCAACAGGAGTTTGGAAATACCTTTTTGAATATTCAGGGTATCAAAAAAGCGATTTACTTTTTCAGGTAAATAATACTGATCAGTTCCTTTTATATCTAATCTGGGTATTTTCTCCGCATATTCAAAAGCATAACGCACATAGATTTTTTGCTGAATCCTTTCAATAATCTTCATCTGCCGAATTTGCAAATGCCCCACAATCAGGACGGCAATAATGATAATGAGGATTAATAAGTAAACCGATGTCACCATGGTGGCACCTAAGACAAATCCAAGTATTGCTTGAATGCCAAGCGGTAGGCTTAATTGAATTACCCCTCCAAGGATAGCATAAAAATAGATAGCCGAGATTTCACTCCGTTCTAATTTTAATAGGGTACCTAATTTTGCAAAACTAAATGCATCCTTTTTCATTCTTTCGAAAATATTTAACGAAACGCTAAACAGCAATCCCAAAATTACAATAAAGATTTACAAATTTCTTAGCTCCTGAAGTGTAAAAAAAGCATCCGGCAGTGGAGTCTTGAAAAGTCTTCTTGAATTTCAAATCATTTCAAATCAAAAACTTCAAAAATCAACATTCCGGTTGCTGAGCTGTAGCACATGTATGTGTTTAGCAGGTCGAAGCATGTTCCTTGTTCGATATTCCCAAGAGCCTCCGCCCTCGTTTATTGCTGCTGCGCCAATAAACGTTCCCTGCGTTTTAATCTGCTTGTTTCTGCGAAACATTGCGATTAAAAACACCGGGAGTTTTTGAAAAGTATTCTTGTACTTTATAATTATTTCAAAAATTAAAAATCCTTGTTCATTGTTCAATATTCAAGAACTTCCTTATTCATTATTCTGAAATCCCTATTCTGACTTCAACCATTTCGTGAGTAGAATCGACAATTAAAAAAAGAAGAATCATTTCAGCTGCAAAGTCACAATTCAACAATCCTTGTTCGTTATTCGATATTCATTTGGAGAGCACCTCAAACCTCGTACTCACCGTCGACCCGTTTTCATCCTGCAGCACCAGCTCATGCACACCCGGGGTAGGATCGATTTCGATCTGGTGAAACTCCTTCGTTTTTCCTAAATATTTTTTATCCAGGTGCCAGTACACATTCGCTGTATCATCCCGATGCACAGCTGAGAAAACTGCTTTCGATCGCTTATGATCCCATTCGTATGGCACATAGATCTTTGAACCATTTCTTGGATAGATCATGGCAATATCCTGAGGGGATGTCTGTCCATCATCACAATCCGAATGAAGCGGAGGTAAACTTTCATATGAAGGATTGTAGCGTTTAAAATACGCTTCTGAAATGGCAGGTACGACGAAGTAAGTATTTTGAATGGCTGTTGCGGGTTTGCAATCCGGATGATAGCGGAAAGTTTTTTCAGCATTTACGTAACAGGAGGTGTGGTATGTACATACGCCAGGCATTTGATCTGAATTGATAATAAACGTCGTGTCAGTATATACACAAAGATCACCAGCGAGCCATCCACTTTCGGTACATGTAAGCTTGGGTGTCATCTCATGGTATGGCACGCGCCACCAATCTTCATCATCATCGAGCATCCGCAGGACATCAAATAATACAGGTGCTGCCGCATGCAAGCCTATTACACCCGGACGACCTTCACCATCCGCATTTCCGACCCAAACACCAATTGTATACTTTGGAGTCAGACCGACTGCCCACGCATCACGATACCCAAAGCTGGTACCTGTCTTCCATGCAATACGACGGCTGCTGTGAAATGTTTCCCATTGCCCTTCCTGATCCGGTCGACGCAATGTGCTCATCGCTTCAAATGTCTGCCAGATTGCAGCAGTATTCCACACAGGTGCATCAGCAGTGAGCTGTTTTTTTGTGTTTGATTTTTCCTTTGTCCGCCAAAGTTGTGGAGGATGTATATCTGTTCTTGTGTATTGTTTGTCATTCGTATACATATTGGACAGCACACGACCCATACTTGCATACGTGCCACAGATGTCCCATAATGTGACTTCTGCACCACCGAGCACTAACGGCAAGCCATAATGCTCAGGTGAATAATGCAATGTGGTGATACCCGCAGCTTCCAGTTTTTCTTTAAAAGGCAATATTCCATACTGCTGCAATAATCGCACGGCAGGCACATTTAGGCTCATCGCTAGTGCCTCATCAGCATGCACCATACCCATATACTCCTGCGTAAAGTTTAATGGTTGATAACCCCGGATATAGGTAGGAATATCTTCGAGTATACCGGAAGGTGTGATCAAACCATCCTCCAACGCTGCACAATATAAAAATGGTTTCAGGATACTCCCTGAGCTTCGTTCGCTGCGAATGATGTCAACATCGTTTTGATGCTCTTTTGTGTCATCAGACACATTCCCGATATACGCACGCACTTCACCGGTGGTTGTTTCCATCACCATCAACGCTGCATTGTTGACACCATTCAGAGAAAGAATATCAGCATGCCGTTGTAATAATTCACCGAGGCGTTGTTGTAATTCAATATCAATGGTACTGTGCAATGTGATGCCAGAAGTTTTCTTGTGGCCTAAAACGTGGGGCGCAACGTCGGGCAATGGATGAGGCTGATTCGGTAGTGGTTCCTCCATCGCCAATGATGCTTCAGTCGCGTCGAGGATACCTTCTTCCTGAAGACCCTGTAATAATTTATTTCTTTTTGTAAGCAACGCCGCACGATTGCGACCAGGGTGTATCAAGCCAGGTGCATTTGGCAATACTGCCAGCGTCGCAGCTTCACCCCACGACAATTGATCAGGTGTCTTGTGAAAATATCTCCAACTCGCTGCATCAAGCCCTACAACATTTCCGCCAAAGGGAGCATGGCTTGCATACAATCTCAAAATATCCTTTTTAGAATACCGGATCTCAGCCCTCAACGCCCACAACATTTCAATTCCCTTTTGCAATAGACTCCTGGATGAAGAATTACGCGCAAGCCGCATGGTCTGCATAGTAAGCGTACTTCCACCACTTACAACTTTCTTTGCCCGCACGTTATCTTTCATAGCACGCACTAGTGCCACATAATCAACGCCACCATGTTTATTAAATCGCTTATCCTCAAACTGGATGATTGCTTTTTCAAATGTCTCCGGCACAACAAGATCATCACCCGGAAAACGCCACTGCCCATCACCTGCCAGCCGCGCACCTAATAATTGATTATTCCGGTCCAGCAACACTGTACTATACGACGCTTCAAATAATGGATCAGGCACACTGAACCACCATACAACCGGAATGGCTAAGAGCAACCATACCAAATGATATACGCGTAGTTTTTGCACGCTATTTATTGCACCTCATTTTTGGGAGCGGCTGTCTGAACAACTTCCACCCAACGTCCCGGCAATCTTGCTCTCACCTGGTGAGAATACATCGCTTCGCACATGATATCCGGCAACCAATATCGTCCTGCATAAGTAGCCGTCATCACAAAATTATATGTGACCACTCCACGACCCATGCTGAAAAATGTATTCACCCTGTCATCACGGATGTCCTGGTAGCGCATCGGACTATTGGTAAACCTGCCTTCAAACTGATCCATCCTCGGATTGGTAAGCTCCCATCCCGAAGGAATCATATATGCCAATGCCATCTGATCAAGTTCAGAAGTGAACGTGCCCGGATTGGTCACCGTCAACTGAACAATAAAATCCTGTCCCTGCACAAGTCTGTCCGGACTGATGTCCTTACCCTGCATGTTTAAATATTTCGCTTTTAAACCAAGATTACTTTTCACTTCGGTTGTCACACCTTTCAGTGGACGACCTGTAGTGGTGATACGGACAAATAATTGATCAGTTGATGTATTCTGAATACTCACATTTTCAACATTGACATCCAGCGGACGCATGACAATTCCTTTTGTAGTGCTCACCTGTTCACCAGCTTTAGAGCCTTGCGTGATCGTTGCTTTCAACGGGTCACCGGAAAACTGCTTCGCCAGTTTACCCATAGCCAATAATGCAAAAGATGTGCTTTGCGTACTATACCAATTTTCACTGCCAAGCGATGTAGCAATAGTACGGGCAACATTCATCGCATCATTTGTCTTACCCATTTGTAAAAAGGTCTCCAGGATAATTGCTTTGTCACGGAGATCACTTCCATACGTATAGGCCAACTCTTCATACGGCTTCACATCTGTGGAAAGTTTTTCGATAATCTGTGCCGCCACATCATTCCGTCTGCCAAGGGCATAAGAACCAGCCAATAACCATGATGCCATAGGATCAAGTTTTGTTTCAGAACGCAGCCTGTTCATCATACCCCACATCGGTTGTCCATCCAGCGCAAGTGTGTACAAGCGATATGCCTGCATCACATCTTCACGATAATAATCACGACGTCTGTATGCTTGCACATCTTTCTTCTGCGCATTTCGCCATCCATCCATCATGCCTTTATCAACTGCGTATCCAGCCTTCGATGCTTCGACCAGGAAATGGCCTGCATAACTGTTAGACCAGCTGTCACGAGAACGTTCTCCAGGCCAATATGTAAATCCTCCTGAAGGAATACTAAAAGACCGTAAGCGATTGATCCCCCCCTGTACATTCGTGCGTATTGCCTGCTCCTGCTGTGGTGTCACATCAGTCAATGCAGCCAGGTAGAGTTGTGGGAAGACAGATGATAATGTCTGTTCAAGACAACCATACGGATACTGGATCAGGTACTGCAATCTCTTTTGCAAATTGATGGCAGGCATTTGTGATAATTCAACACTGGATTCATTGGTACCCTTCATACCTGGCAACGGTATTTTTCCATTCCACGTCTGACCAGCAGCAATCGTTACAGCCACAACATCTGTCTGCGGTGGGTTTGGAATTCTAACATCCAGCTCAATTTTTTGTGTGGACGTAAATGATCCTGCCTTGGCTATGATATCAACTTTCAACAAACCCGGGCGATCCGGAATTTTTAAACTAAAATTGATCAGTTTATCACCCTGGCCTGTAAATTGGATTGTTTGTGTATTTCCTCCTGTCACAGTGGCCATGTCATTCGTGGTGACTTTGACTTCAGCAGATCTTACATTATCTGACATCGCATATACATTCACAGGAAGTGTAACAGTTTCTCCTGGTGATACAAGACGTGGTAAGGTTGGCTGTATCATCAGATCCGATTTCACGGTTGAGGTTTTTGAAACAGCACCCCAACGTTTTCTGTCTGAAGCAACAACCATCACGCGCACCGCACCAACATAATTAGGCATCTTCAATGCATGAACTTTCTTTTCACCGGCATTGAGATAATAAGGACCTAAGTGCATCACTACAGGTTTAAACCTCTCGGCCTGCGGAGCATCAACCAATGCTGCCACACCATCTCCACCAAGGCTGAGCAAACGGTCAATCAAACCACCATAACCTCCGAGAACATCATCATACACATCCCATGTTTGCATAGCCAATGCCTCCTGTCTATGAAAATATTTCCAGGGATCAGGTGACTCAAATCGCGTCAGGCCAAGGAGGCCTTCATCCACAACAGCGATCGTATATGCCATCGGAAGCTTATCCTTTTCGCTTACTGTAACATTGAATGTTTCTTCCGGCTTGATCACATCCTGTACAGCCAACTCCGGATGTAACATTGTCTTTGGATCGGCCAC
>JANPKZ010000165.1:0-11390 GCA_031426295.1 Saprospiraceae bacterium | reverse complement strand
GGACATGCTGATGAGATCTCATGGTATGTCAATTATATTTCTGATAAAGGATTTATCCACGTCATCCGGAATGGCGGATCAGATCAGACGATCGCGGCAAGCAGGCGTGTCAGCATTCATACCAAGACGGGTATCGTACGTGGCGTATTCGGATGGCCGGCCATACATGTACGCAGAGGGAAGGATGCAAATCTTGCACCCACATTAGAAAATATATTTATTGATGTCGGTGCGAAAGACAAAAAGGAAGTTGACAGCATGGGCATTCATATCGGTTGTGTTGTCACGTATGATGATCCGTATGAAGAGATCAATAAGCGCAACTTTATAGGAAGAGCGCTTGACAACAGATTGGGAGGATTTTGTATGGCGGAAGTGGCTCGCAAATTATATGAGCAGAAAATAAATCTCCCCTACTCTCTTTACGTGGTAAATTCCGTACAGGAGGAAGTGGGTCTTCGCGGAGCACAGATGATTGTCGAGACGATTCGTCCCGATGTTGCAATCTGTTGTGATGTTACACATGACACACACACTCCTTTGATCGATCCGAAACAGGAAGGCGATGTAAAACTTGGCGAAGGACCTGCAGTTGCCTATGCTCCCTCGGTGCATCGTAAGCTTTTGGACCTCATCGAAGAAGCGGCAAAAGAAAATAATATCCCGATACAGCGTGTTGCTTCATCACGGAGTACGGGAACGGATACAGATGCATTTGCGTATGCCATTGGAGGCATACCTTCTGCGCTGATTTCAATTCCCTTACGTTATATGCATACGACAGTAGAGATGGCAAGCTTTAGTGATGTCGATCACCTGATCGCGCTCATGGTGGCCAGCCTGCAGAAAATCAAACCAGGTTTTAATTTCAAATATCTTGATCGATAGATATCTGCGGGATATTGTCAATCTGCTTTTATACGGTGGAGCCTTTATCGGGTTATGTGCAGCATGCATCACAGCATTCACATTTGAGTTGATCGGGAATGTTGAATACAACCTGGATTATATTATGCTTGTGGGTATCGCAACGGCAGCGTTGTACGGTGCGCACAGAGTCATAGGTCTGCATAAACTGGCGCATGTTACCACTAATGACAGGTATAGTGTCATCCGAAAATATAAATATCATATCTGGATCTATTCAGCTCTCTGGGTTGTATTATCATTCTGGTTGTTTATCCCTCATGCCAGCTGGGAATTCATTCTCTGGCTAATCCCTGGCGGTAGCATTGCATTGTCATACGTAATTCCGATGATGTCCGGTGGCCGGAGATTGCGTGATCTGGGTTGGATTAAGATCATCATGATCGGATGGTCATGGGCATGGCTGACTGCATTTTTACCTGCCTATTATTTTTCCCATCAGCCATTACATCTGGCAATCCTTATGGGCATTGCCAGGATGTTATTCATTATTGCGATCACCATTCCTTTTGAGATCAGGGATATGTCAATTGATCAATCTGTAGGCTTACAGAATATGCCAACACGCTTTGGTTTGAAAAGAAGCATACGATGGGGCATTGTTTTGTGCATCATGAATATATTGGTTGCCGGATTTTTATCCATGCATTATATCAATGCAGCCTATGTGATCACCATGATGCTGATATGTATTTTCATTGTATGGATACTTAAGAAAAGTGCATTGATCAGGGATGATTATTTTTTCAGTGGTGTTACGGATGGAACCATGATCATGACCATAGTTACGTATGGATTGATACAATGGCTTATCTGAATATGATTATTTCTATTTTTCAAAAATAATAAATTATAATGTCAGAGAGACGTACATATAAGACAGGAGCAAAATGGGAAAGTATCGTAGGATATTCAAGAGGGGTTCGTATAGGAAATGTTATTGAAATTTCCGGAACCTGTGCGGTTGATGCATCCGGTGCACCTTATGCCCCTGGAAATCCTTATCAGCAAACTCAAAGGGCATTAGAAATTATTATAAATGCAGTTAAAGAGTTGGGTGGTACAGCTGAAGATGTCGTGCGGACACGTATGTATGTTACGAACATAAAAGATTGGGAACAGGTAGGCAAGGCACATGGAGAAATATTTCATTCCATTGGACCTGTGACAACCATGGTGGAAGTTTCGAAATTAATTGGGCCGGAATACGTTGTAGAGATTGAAGCAACAGCAATCGTTAGTTAATCTGTAATGGCAACGTACAAAGTAAAAGAGATCTATTATACTCTCCAGGGTGAAGGTGCGCGGACAGGTCGTCCTGCAGTTTTCCTGCGCTTTACCGGATGTAATCTATGGAGCGGCCGTGAGGAGGATCGAAGTGATGCTGTTTGCCAGTTTTGCGACACGGATTTTATTGGAATGGATGGTGTGCTGGGTGGAAAATATTCAGCTGATGAGCTTGCGGATATTGTAGTGAGTCTGTGGCCTGCAAACGCACAACAACGATATGTTGTTTGTACCGGCGGCGAACCTCTTTTGCAGCTTGATGAAAAATTAATTGATGCACTGCATGCAAGACAATTTGAAGTCGGCATTGAAACAAATGGAACTATAACGATTCCACAGGGTGTGGATTGGGTGTGCGTGAGCCCAAAAGCCAATACAGAAGTTGTAGTACAAAAAGGTCATGAATTAAAATTGGTTGTTCGACAGGCAGGAATTGGTCCTGAAGATTTTGCCCGTTGGGATTTTCAACATTATTATTTACAACCGATGGATGGTTCGTTGCAAAAAGAGTATACACAATGGGCTACTGATTATTGCCTGCAGCATCCGCAATGGAAGCTGAGCATACAGACGCATAAGCTGTTGGGTATCCGATAAATTAATAATAATCGTTTGCTTAACATCCTTACCTAAATCGCTTATTGTCGATATCAGGATTATAAGAACTATTTCATCTGATATCGTCGATATCAGGCATGAAAAGTATTGGTACTTCAGGGATTGATGTTATTCCTGGCAGAGAAGTTATATCTGATATCGTCGATATCAGGCATGAAAAGTATTGCACATCTGATATCGTCGATATCATTAGCGAATGATCGTCAGATCCTGTACAAAAACATGGGGTTCACCATCGGAATCGACGTAAATCATTTTAATCACAAACACACCTGATGGAACATCCTTCCCATCAAATGTTCCATTCCACGAAACAGAATTGCTTTCGCTACTCCTGAAAACCATATCGCCCCATCGGTCAAAAATTTCGAAGGTTTGAATCGTGATGGGATTTACAGAAAAAGAAATTTCCAACAAATCATTAATCTGATCTCCATTCGGAGAAAAAACATTCGGGACGAAAAAATTCTGCTCGAAGAAAATGGTGATCTTCTTATCATCGGAATACATACATCCCTGGTCATCTACAACCTGTACAGTAATCGTGGTCGTCTCATCAGGCTTGAACCAAAATGGAGCAGAACTTGAAGCTATACCGGGAGGTGTCCAGGTGATCTGACTTATATCAATATCTGATATCTGTGTTGGAATTAATACACTATCACCAAGTGAAATCGTAATGTCCGGACCCAAACTTAAAACACCTGCAGATGCATCATCTATGTCAATTGTAAACGACTGATCACAACCGCTGATATCGGTTACAATAATATCATGCACACCTACTCCGATCTGGCTAATGGAATCTGGCCATACATCGCTGATGAATTGTGGTCCGTTATCAATCTGAACAGAATAAGGACCCACACCACCGCTAATGGAGTTAATAATGATTTGACCATCATCCAGGCCTTCACAAGTGGGAGGTACGGATGACAGATCAAGTGTCAACTCATTGATCAAAGCAACTGAAAATGAATCACGCTGCTCACAACCCGCTGAATCCCTTACGATCCAGACATAATTGCCAGCTTCAAAAACAGGATACGTAGGACGCATTACTGTTGTCTTTCCAATCCAGGTGGAGAATGCCAGTCCCTGAGCTCCTGTAATCAACGGTATTAATACGATCGTATCACCCGGGCACAAGAGAATTGTGTCGGAAATATCTTCTATTACGAGAGTGCAGAGACAGTTGGGAGATGATACTGGCACTGTTGCAGGACATTGGCCTGTTGCAGATGTCATGGAAATAATGACATCCTGTCCTGAAGGAATGTCTTCTATAATAAACAGGTCAGGGGATGTCTCGGTGACGATTCCAAAATCAGCAGTCACCATTATTGCATCGGAGGCAAATGAAATATCATACGTCATACTCAGCTCATCACAGTCAAAGGAGATGGCAGAAGCTGTAGGAGTTCTTTCCAGGTCAACATTGACATAAATTGTAGCTATACAGTCCGCAATAGAATCGATCAGCCTGTAGGATATGATATAACTGCCAGGATCAGAACCATTGGTGATCAATTGATCCACATTGATAACAGGTGTTGTTGCACCTGCTGGTCCGCTGACGATACTCCAAAATCCGGGAGCTGCATCTACAACCAAAGATTGCAAATCAAAAACATCACCAATGCATAATGGACCTGGAATCGCATTTATTTGGAATGGCGGACAGGTACAATCTTCTACGAATACACTGAATGTGTAAGTTGAATCAACACAAGGTAGCACCGCACTATTAGTTGAGTATTCAAAAACATATGTGCCTGATGCAATTCCGTCAAAATCTACATTTGAAAGGTTTGCCAAATTTACACCTGAACCATTGATATCAATCCAGGTCCCAGTGATATCTCCACTCAATAAAAATGATTGAAGATTTACCACAGAATTACTATCTGGATTGTTACAGACAGATGTTGATACTTGACTAAACTGCGCAAACGCAGGCGTTGAAAAATTAAACCCAATCGTATCTCGGGATGGAACGCAAAATCCAAACGTATCAATTGTTTCTGCAATCAATAAAACATTCGTCTGAATCACATCGGCTCCGGAAGATTGATATTGGTTAGGCAACCCTGTGGGTGAAGTAAAATTTCCAGAACCATTACCCGACCATTGCACATCAATCGCTGATCCAGTGAATGAGCCCATCAACTCTATCAAACCTGCACCACAAACAGAGGTATCATTTCCCAAACTGACAAACGGAACTTCCTGAATGAACACTTCAATTTCTGCGCTGTCCGGACATCCATCAATCGGTGCTGAATCAAACGTAAATCTGACCAGGTATTCACCTTGCAGCGCATTCCCCGTTTGTAAGTTTGGACCAATCAATGTTGCAGGATTCGGACCAACAGGTGCACTAATGATTTGCCATACGCCCGGTGCACCTGCCATGACAAATGCATTAAGATTTAATGTTGCCTGTGAATTACAAATTCCTGTGGGGATCGGATTCGAATCGATAAAGGGACACGCACATTCCATCACAGAAATCGTAATGATATAATCCTGATCAGGACATGCCCCACCGGAATTCGTCCGGTAATTAAACTGGTAAAAACCTTCAGGTATGCCGTTAAAATCAACTGCAGTTGGATCGGCTAAACTTACCGGAACTCCGCTGAGGTTTGTCCAGGTACCTGTTGTATTGCCAGCGATGATAAGTGATGGAAAGTTTATTACAGATCCTTTATCAGTTTCATTGCAAATCCCAAACGTATCATCAGGAAACGTAGCGAAGGGCAGATCTTCATAAATAATAAACACTGTATCACTCTGTGCCGGACACCCATTCGCCGGTACATGATAAATGATACCAACATTTTGTCCGGCATCTCCTGGTCCTGGAGAATAGGTCGCAGATAAAAGAGACGACGATGTAAAGCTTCCATTCCCCAATGTTTCCCATTGAAATGAAGACGGGACAGCAGGACTGAATATGACATTGATGGTAGCAGGATCTCCGGAACAACGAATAATATTTTGACCTAAATCTGGTATGATGAGTGGAGAAACTGTAATAAATTCACTTGAACTAAAAGGACATCCTGGTTCAGGCGTTGTAAGTGAGTATGTAATTGTGTATTGACCAAAATTCGATTGATTTGTAATAAAAACATCATTGACAATCACTGCCGGATTTCCTCCAGGAGGTGATGTACTAATGGACCACATACCCGGACCTCCCTCAATGAGAAGCGATGTCAGATCCAGTTGATCATTTTCCTGACATAATGCTGATGAAGGAGCCATGATCTGCAGCGGCGGACAATCACAATCCATAATATTGATACCAATATTATACGTTGTCTGACCACATTCCGGATAGAGACTCACCACGATCACCTGGACTACGGTAAACATATCATCTATATCCTGTGGACCCGGGGTATACGTCACGTCCATATTATTATTCAAGACCAGAGTTCCATCACCTACAGCATTCCAAATAATATTCGTAAAATCCCCCGTGACATCTATGACAATATTTGCAAATTCATCCGCACAAATTTCCAGGTCCTGAGGTACGGTTACTAACGGCGCATCTACTATAATAAGAACCAGGGGTTCACTACTGGCAACACATACATCAGGATCAACAGGATTGTAATACAGGGTCACTATTCCATCGGCAAGGTCTCCGAAACCGGGTGTATAAATTGTAGTAGGATCTTCAGGGTCATCAAAATCTCCATCACCCCCTGTTTCCCACATACCTGGTTCATTCGTACCGGTAATCGTAGCCGTAATGAAGGCAACATCTGTATTACATATCGTCAAAGGAGAATTTGTTTCAATGATCATAGACGGATCAATAAAGACCTGCAAGTCCGATGTAGCGGGAATGCATGCGTCATCGGGATCAGTAGCGGTCAATGTAAGTACCACACTTCCGGAAGAAATATCAGTCGGACCCAATTCATAGGTCGTTACCAGTGAGTTGGGATCGTCAAAATTTCCATCACCATCTGTTGACCACATACCCTGTGTTGCTGAGCCCTGAATACTTCCATCAACCGTTACCATTTCATAGGAACAAATTGTTTGATCAGGTCCTGCATCAGCTATGGGTGCTTCGATAAATTCCAGGGAAACTGACGAAGGATTCACAGTGACAGGACACCCTGATGCACTCGTGACAGATACTACAGATACAGTTGCAGTAATCCCGATAGCAAATGTCGGCACCGTTAATGTCTGAGTGGACGGATCAAATGATGGAAGAAATCCATCGAGACATATGTTGAGATGCTGACCATCTGTGATGTCAAGATCATTGATGGGAAATGAAGGAAATACCGAAGCAGTAACAATAAGATCTGCGGTAAAAGGAACATCAAATCCTTCGATAGTGAATTCTACAAAATTGGGTTCATCAGGACAATTACCCTGACATACGATACCTCCTCCTGATAAGGACATGGAAGGGCAACTGATCTGAAAGGGAAAATAAGGCGTGAAAATATCCTGACATGCACCTGCAGGTGGAGGATCCAGAATACCAACAAAAAAACCTTCTTCAATTCCAATCGTCTCGCAATAATCCGCCGGAACTGTCCAATTAAAATCTGCGATCATAAGACCTTCAGGAACAAATGTTGGAATCGTCAGTGGCGGCACTACATCTCCAAATACACCAGATCCCTGATTTGACCATCCCCACCCATTCGTTGAAGAACCGGGTGGCATGTAATCAACATCAAATGAATACGTACACGGTGCTCCAGATATATCAATCTGGACAGGGCATGAAGCGCACGGAGAATCATTATCAAACCATCCACCCGTGCAGGTAAAATCATTATTAGCTATGATATAAACTGGCAGACCTTCTGCACACAGATCATCTATATCTATCGGTATTGTATTGGAAGGACTCCCCTGGATGATCAGTATTGCATTTGGTGGTACTGGACCCGGAGGCAAAGAGACACCACAACTAAATGTTGCTGCATTCCCCGCTACGAAATTATTCCATTGAAAAGACCCATTGGAAAGATTGGTAACAACAATGTCGGTAGTTGAAAATCCGCCTGACCCGGTCCAGATGACCATGAACTCGTCACACTTATCATTACCGCTCCCCACCTGTGCATTGTCAGGATTCACCATGATATAAAGGACTTCCGGCAGATTTGTGCATTCTTCCACAGTCACAGGTACTGACCCTATTTGGATCCCTTGACCCAGATAGGGATTTTGAGTGCCTTCAACAATGTAAAAATCAATATTACTTCCGGCAGGCAGATCCGTACCATCCATCGAAATCGTGATCATATCACCTTCACACATGACAGATGCATTACCCGTGATGGTTTCATTTGTGAAATCGGGGCACTGCGCCTGACTCAGCAACGGCAGGAAAAATGCTGCTGTGCATAACAGCATATGTATGGTTGCCCGGAAATGGATCATAATTCGGGGCCAAAGGTAAGGAATCCACTGTGGCCGGAGCCTCAGGGGATAACGGTAAATGTTAAAGGTTTGTAATGCTATTAATTAGAAGAGCCTTATTCCCTTTCCATTCCCGCAGGTGCCTTGACTTCAAATGCCAATGCGCCTATTGATCTTCCACCTTTCTGGTCAGGAATCGCTGCACCAATTGAATAGAATTGAATGAGTTTATGACCGTCCGGCATCTTCACGGCAAAAGTTTCCCTTTCACCTTTGCGCGTAGTGAAATCAATCGTCAATGCGGCAGGCTCTGTTTCTTCCAGGCAATCACCGGCAATGCATAAGTCGTATGCGAGGTAATTTTCCAAACCTTCAACCTGTCCGTTAGGAAGGAATATCACTCTTGCAGGACCACCCACTTTTTTATCCATCGTATAGGTACCCGCCATGATACATTCATTGATATAATTTTCATAATCCCAGTCTGCGCGATTGGCTGTCTCAGCTAATTTGAATATTGATGCTGCAGTAACTTTCGTCCATACAGAATCCTGAAGGGTTAATGTACTGTCTCCGGTAACTGAAAAAATCATATCCCCAAATTGTGTGGCACCCACTATGCGGAATTCACAATCATTGTCCGTTGCAACAAATGGCAAACTATATTTTTCAATGCCGTTGCGGATCTGTACGGAATCTGTTTTGGAAAAATCTAATTCCATCGCATAGTAAGGAATATCAACGGGTAAGGTGCCTGGACATTTATCCAAAACTGTGCGATTAAAATATCTTCCTGAAACAGTACAGTTTTTGGAAGTTGAAACTGTGCTTGAATCACCGGGCTTACACGAGGTAAGACAAATTGCTAAAACGAACATTAGTATTGGAAAGAATTTCATCTGATAAGCTGATTTAGATTTTATGGTAATAGAATGGATGAGATTAATTTCGTTTCAACCGGGCTTCGCGTTCGTCATCTGAATATACATTGCCAACACGTTTTACTGTTGATACAATCGTTGTTGCAATGATAGCTCCTAAGAATGCAAGAAATACATCCTTCTGTGCATCCCAGATATCGCCCTGTGTACCGAGGTAGGCTGCGCCCTGCTCAGGAAATAGCAGATCTGCCACCGCCCACTCTACCAGTTCATAAAGCGCACTGACCGACATCGTAATTTCAATAGGAAGAGACCATGCAACCCATCGGGGAAATCGCAACCATTTCAGAAACAATTCACGCATAGGGTAGGCAAGAAGAAAGCCAAAACTAAAATGTACTATACGATCATAATGATTTCGCGACCAGTTAAATTGATCCTGTAGCCAATACCCGAGCGGATTTTCAGCATATGTAAACTTTGATCCATACACATGAAGACACAGGTAAACGCATATTAGCAGAAAACTGAGATCGCTAAACTGATACCGCGAATAGGTAAATGTCAAAAAACCAAGGAAAAGGAATACGAGAATGTTTTCAAGGATCCAGTTTGACAAGTCAGGCGTGCCTATAAAAGAGTAGATCCAGACTGCGAAGAAGAGGAAGATGAAGGACAGCAACCAGTAATTCCTTGTAATAGGTGTCCTGAATTTGGAAATGGCAATGGAAAAGGCCATTGGATAGTTGGTTTTTAAAAATGAGAAGGAAATATGCCCTGATCTGTAAAATCAGGTAACAAATGTATTGAGAATTAATACACCTGCAAGACCACAAATGGAGATTACTGTTTCCATCAGGCTCCAGGATAACAGGGTCTCCCGAACTGTCAGATTGAGAAACTCTTTAAACATCCAGAATCCTGTATCATTAACGTGACTGAAAAATATACTTCCGGCCCCAACAGCCAGGACCATCAGTTCAGGTGGAATGGCTGAGCCCAGGGTTAGCGGTAGTACCATACCGGCGGCTGTGATGCCGGCCATGGTTGCTGATCCAAGAGTTACTCGCAGAATAGCAGCAATTAACCAGCCAGCCATCAATGGATGAATATTCAAATCCATCGTAAGATTTTTAATTTCTTCTCCTGCCTGGCTGTCAACCAATATTTGTTTAAAAACGCCGCCCGCTGCGATGATGGCCAATATCATTGCAATACTTTCAATGCCCTCGCCTGCCCAGGTCATCATCTCTTTCATTTTCCTTCTCTTCCTGATTAAAAGGTAAATGATCGTCATAAGGACTGTTACAAAAAGAGCAATAAACGAATCACCTATAAATTTGATAAAGCCATGATCATCACCGGTGCCTGGATCAAATAGTGACGCGATCCCCGGCAGAGCTATAAGAACCACAGGCAATAATGCAATACAGATGCTGATCAGTAAAGAAGGAGGATCATCATAATGTTCAACTTGTTTATCTGAAAAAATATCCTTTCCATCAGGTGATGATTGAAGCTTCAATAATTTTGGAAAAAAAATTCCTGCGATCAACGCAAGTGGTACAGCAATTATAAAACCGTATAGAAGTACATAGCTGATATCAGCATTCAACATGGCACTTAATGTGGTAGGACCGGGATGGGGAGGCAGGAAGGCATGCGTAATGGAAAGTGATGCGGCCATGGGCAACGCTACAAATAGCAATGGCTTTCCTGATGCTCGGTGAATCGAGATTACCAAAGGGATCAGCAGAATAAATCCGGCATTATAGAACAGCGGAATGCCTACTACAAAACCTGTACACAAAACAGCCCAATGCACATGACGTACGCCAAACAATTTAATTAATGAAGAACTGATTACCTGAGCTGCACCACTCTTCTCCAGCAGTTTGCCAAGCACAACGCCCATCCACAGGATTAAAGCAATACTACCGAGTGTACTGCCTATACCTTTTTCAACAGACTTAACGATCTCCAAAGGTGACATTGACAAAGCTATCCCTGTAAGAATAGCTACCAATAAAATTGCCAGGAATGGATTTACTTTTTTGATCGTGAGGAAGAACAGCAGGAGGATGGCTGCCAGGACGATCAGAAGGGTCATGTGGGTTTCGGTTTGTATGACCTAAGGTAGGAAAAAGGAAGAAAGGAGTAAAGGAGCAAGGGACCACAGGATCAAGGGATCACAGGATCACAGGATCACAGGAAAAGTAATAATAGTATTTGATGAATGTGAAAAATTTTGTGATGTAAAAC
>JANPKZ010000164.1:0-37664 GCA_031426295.1 Saprospiraceae bacterium | reverse complement strand
AAAAAAGGTAGATGCCGACAAGCTTTATGACCTCACTGAGGCTATGAAGCTGGTCAAGGAAGTGAATCTCACCAAATTTGATTCCTCTGTTGACCTTCACATCCGGCTCGGGGTAGATCCGAGAAAAGCCGATCAGGCTATCCGGGGTACAGTTAATCTTCCACACGGAACCGGAAAGACGAAAAAAGTACTGGTCCTCTGTACACCTGACAAGGTTCAGGATGCATTGAATGCCGGTGCAGATTATGCAGGTCTCGATGAGTATATCACGAAAATCCAGGAAGGATGGACGGATATTGATGTCATCGTAGCCATGCCATCCGTAATGGCACAGGTCGGTAAGGTTGGTCGTATTCTCGGTCCAAGAGGATTGATGCCAAACCCGAAATCCGGTACTGTAACTATGGATATCGCAGGAGCGGTAGCTGATGTAAAAGGCGGTAAAATCGCTTTTAGGGTAGACAAATTTGGAATCATCCACTCGCCTGTAGGCCGGGTATCTTTTTCTGCTGACAAACTGCAGGAAAATGCACTTGAGCTCCTGCACACGATCCAGCGGATGAAACCCAGCAGCGCAAAAGGCATATATATGAGAACGATCTCCGTAGCATCGACGATGAGCCCGGGTATCAATGTAGATCCGAAAGTCGTCTAAGCTATCACAAACCTAAAAGTGCAGATCATCTAAACACTTATATGCGATGAACAAAAAAGAAAAAGATCAAGTCATAGAACAGTTGCGCGAGAAATTCGACAACAGTTCATATATCTACTTTACGGATGCTTCTTCCATGACAGTGGAGCAGGTAAATAAGCTCAGACGCCTTTGCTTTCAGCAAGGTATTGAGATGACCGTAGTAAAAAATACCCTGGCCCAGAAAGCCATGGAAAGCCTTGGTGAGGAAAGGAAATTCTCTCCTGTATACAAAGCACTGGCAGGTCCAACTGCCATCATGCTGACAGATACGGCCAGTGCTCCTGCAAAACTTATCAAGGAATTCCGTAAAGACGGAAAAAGACCAGCTCTCAAAGCTGCATACATTGATACCGATGTGTATTTCGGAGAAGAGAGTCTTGAGGCCCTCATCTCGCTGAAATCCAAGAATGAGCTCGTCGGTGATGTACTCATGCTGCTTCAGTCACCTGCGAAGAATGTAATCTCTGCACTCCTTTCCGGAGGTCAGACGATTGCAGGCCTCGTAAAAACACTGGAAGAGAGAGCCGCCAAATAAGGCTTCCAAGTTTTTCTATTCATAAATTCATTTTGACACTTACTAAAAAAAACAAAAAACATGGCAGACGTTAAAGCATTAGCCGAGCAGTTAGTCAATCTCTCTGTGAAAGAGGTCAGCGAGCTAGCAAACATTTTGAAATCCGACTACGGTATCGAGCCAGCAGCAGCAGCAGTAGTAGCGGCAGCTCCTAGCGGAGGTGGTGAGGCAGCAGCTCCAGTTGAGAAAACTGAGTTCGACATCTTCCTGAAATCAGCTGGTGGCAACAAGCTCCAGGTGGTGAAAGAAGTGAAAACTCTTCTCGGTCTTGGCCTTAAAGAAGCTAAGGATCTGGTAGATGGTGCACCAGCCATGCTGAAACAAGGTGCAGCTAAAGATGAGGCCAACTCTGTAAAAGCAGCTCTTGAGGCAGCCGGCGCAGAAGTGGAACTCAAGTAGAAGTACCCCGTTACACGCATTATTACCTAATCTTAAAAGATGACTACACCAAACTGAAGTACATCATTGAGATATAACATTGTATGAAATACAAAGCTTAGCCGGATGGTACACGATACCTTCCGGCTCAGCTATTTGTAAAAAGTTTTTTTTTGGCTTCTAAGAGTTTACATCTTAAATCGTAACGATCCATGGCCGGTAACACAGCTGTTAAAACTATTACCAAAGAAAGAGTCAATTTTGGTAAAATTGACCTGAATACCCAATACCCGGATTTCCTTGAAATCCAGCTTAAATCCTTCCAGGAATTTTTCCAGCTTGAGACCACTCCGGAAAACCGGAACAGTGAAGGTCTCTACAAAGTATTCCAGGAAAATTTCCCCATCTCTGATGCACGAAGCATTTTCGTTCTTGAGTTCCTGGATTATTTCATCGATCCACCACGCTACAAGATCGAAGAATGTATGCACCGTGGATTGACGTACAGCGTTCCTCTAAAAGCCAAACTCCGTCTCTCATGTAATGATGAAGAGCATATTGACTTCGAGACGATCGTACAGGATGTATTCCTTGGAAACATTCCTTACATGACTCCGAAAGGTACATTTGTGATCAATGGTGCAGAGCGTGTGATCGTATCACAGTTGCACAGGTCACCTGGTGTATTCTTTAGCCAGTCATATCACCCTAACGGTACAAAAATTTATTCCGCACGTGTCATCCCATTCAAGGGTGCATGGATGGAATTTGCAACCGATATCAACAATGTGATGTACGCATACATCGACCGTAAGAAAAAATTCCCGGTCACTACATTGTTGCGCGCTATCGGATATGACTCTGACCGCGAGATCTTAAGCTTGTTTGAATTAGCTGAAGAAGTAAAAGTCAGTAAAGCATCTCTTAAAAAAGCCATCGGCCGTAAGCTTGCTGCACGGATCCTGAGGAAGTGGACAGAAGACTTCGTGGATGAGGATACTGCAGAGGTAGTAACGATCGAGCGTAACGAGATCATCCTCGAGCGCGATGTGATCATCGATGAAGAACACATCGACATGATCCTCGAGGCGAATGAATCCACGATTATCCTTCAGCGTGAAGATATCGGAGAAGATTATTCGATCATCTACAATACACTGCAAAAAGACCCGACCAGCTCCGAAATGGAAGCTGTTCAATATATCTATCGTCAGCTGAGAGGATCTGATCCCCCTGATGAAGAAACAGCACGTGGTATCATCGATAAATTGTTCTTTTCAGACAAGCGATATAACCTCGGTGATGTAGGTCGATACAAAATCAACCGGAAACTGAATATCGATATTGATAAAGACCTCCAGGTCCTTACGAAAGAAGATATCATCTCGATTGTAAAATACCTTGTAAGTCTTACGAATCAAAAAGCGGAATTAGATGATATCGATCATCTTTCCAACAGAAGGGTAAGAACAGTTGGAGAACAATTGTATGCACAGTTCGGTGTGGGTCTTGCGAGAATGGCGAGGACAATTCGTGAACGTATGAATGTACGTGACAATGAGGTGTTCACTCCGATTGACCTGATCAATGCACGTACGCTGTCATCTGTCATCAATTCGTTTTTTGGAACGAGCCAGTTATCGCAGTTCCTCGATCAGACGAATCCGCTGTCTGAGATCACACACAAGCGAAGGATCTCCGCACTTGGTCCAGGTGGTCTTTCAAGAGAGCGTGCAGGTTTCGAGGTTCGGGACGTACATTATTCTCACTACGGACGTCTTTGTACGATTGAAACTCCGGAAGGTCCTAACATTGGTCTTATCTCCACACTTTGTGTGCATGCCAAGATCAACAAGATGGGCTTCCTAGAAACACCTTATCGTAAAGTAGTGGATAGTCGTGTTGTCCTGAAAGGACATGCGGAATATTTGACTGCAGAGGGAGAGGATTATTTGAAAATTGCACAGGCAAATACGCCGATTGATAAAGCAGGAAGTTTCATGACTGATCGTATCAAAGCGAGAGAGCATGGTGACTTCCCGATGTTGGGTCCGGATGAAATTGAATACATGGACGTAGCACCTAACCAGATTGTAGGTGTATCTGCTTCCCTGATTCCATTCCTTGAAAACGATGACGCGAACCGCGCATTGATGGGATCAAACATGCAACGTCAGGCAGTGCCGTTGATCAAGCCTGCATCACCAATCGTGGGTACAGGTCTTGAAGCGAAAGTGGCTTTAGACAGTCGAATGCTGATCAATGCAGAAGGTCCTGGTGTTGTCCAGTATGTTGATGCAACAAAGATCATCATCAAGTATGACCGCTCTGAAGAAGACCAGCTGGTGAGTTTCGAAGATGATATGAAGACATATTATCTCACGAAATTCCAGCGTACAAATCAGGGAACCTGTATCAACCTGAAACCGATCGTCAAGAAAGGCGACCGTGTGAAAGAAGGTACGATCCTGTGCGATGGTTATGCAACAGAAAAAGGTGAACTCGCGCTTGGCCAGAATCTGAAAGTGGCTTTCATGCCATGGAAAGGGTACAACTTCGAAGATGCCATCGTGGTATCTGAGCGTATCGTAAAAGAAGACATCTTTACATCAGTGCATATTGAAAGCTTCGAGCTTGAAGTACGTGATACCAAACTGGGTGAAGAAGAGTTGACGAATGATATTCCAAACGTCAGTGAAGAAGCAACAAAAGATCTTGATGAGAATGGTATCATCCGTGTTGGCGCCAGCGTCAACGAAGGTGATATCCTGATCGGTAAGATTACACCTAAGGGTGAAACAGATCCTACTCCGGAAGAAAAACTTCTGAGAGCCATCTTCGGTGACAAAGCCGGTGATGTCAAGGATGCTTCCTTTACTGCACCTCCATCAACAGATGGTGTGATCATTGACAAACAATTATTCGCCCGTGCTAAAAAGGATAAATTCCAGAAAGCACAGGAGAAAAAATTGATTGACCAACTGGATGACAAACATTCTGTAGCAGTCAATGAATTGAAAACATTATTGATTGACAAACTCTCTGTCCTGATCAAAGGCCAGGTATCCAATGGAGTGAAATCAATCTATGGTGAAGTCCTGATCAACAAAGGAAATAAGTTCACACCAAAAACCTTAAAGACGATCGACTTCAACCAGGTGGATTATACTAACTGGACTGGCGAGAAACATACTGATGGATTGATCTCACGCCTGCTGCACAACTACAGCATCAAGGTGAATGAAGAGATCGGCCGTTACAAACGTGAAAGTTTCAACATCAGCATCGGTGATGAGTTACCACCAGGTGTATTAAAACTTGCAAAAGTATATCTCGCACGCAAGCGTAAGCTGAAAGTGGGTGATAAGATTGCAGGTCGCCACGGTAACAAGGGTATTGTATCCAAGATCGTTCGTGCAGAAGACATGCCATTCCTTGAAGATGGAACTCCGGTAGATATCGTATTGAATCCACTGGGTGTACCATCACGTATGAACCTTGGGCAGATCTTCGAAACAGTACTTGGATGGGCTGGTGAAAAACTGGGTGTCAAGTTTGCAACACCAATCTTTGATGGTGCATTACTTTCTGAAATCCAGGGACAAATCGTTGAAGCAGGTTTACCAGAATTGGGTCAGACTTATCTCTATGATGGTAATACGGGTGACCGTTTCCATCAGCAGGCGACTGTCGGTGTGATCTACATGCTGTAACTGTCTCACATGGTGGACGACAAGATGCACGCAAGGTCAATTGGCCCATATTCACTCATCACACAACAACCTCTTGGTGGTAAAGCACAGTTCGGGGGTCAGCGTTTTGGTGAGATGGAAGTTTGGGCACTGGAAGCATACGGTGCATCCAATATCCTGCAGGAATTACTTACGATTAAATCTGATGATATCATCGGAAGGGCAAAAGCGTATGAAGCCATCGTCAAAGGTGACAACATGCCTGAGCCGCACATTCCGGAGAGTTTCAATGTATTGGTGCACGAGCTTCGCGGCTTAGCGCTTGATGTAAAATTTGATTGATCATTCTATCCTTAATATAGATATAAGACTATGTCTCTTAAAAAGAAGCACGTCAAACAAAAGCAGAATTTCCGCAGTATCTCACTGAGCCTGTCTTCTCCGGATGATATCCTGGAGCGGTCCTACGGTGAAGTACTGAAGCCGGAAACGATTAACTACCGTTCGTACAAACCAGAACGTGATGGTTTGTTTTGCGAGCGGATCTTCGGACCTGTGAAGGACTTCGAATGTTATTGCGGTAAGTACAAACGTATCCGTTACAAAGGCATCGTGTGCGATCGTTGCGGGGTAGAAGTGACTGAGAAGAAAGTACGTCGTGAGCGTATGGGCCACATCAAGCTCGTCGTTCCGGTTGTACACATCTGGTTTTTCAAATCTCTTCCTAACAAGATTGGTTACATCCTTGGATTGTCATCCAAGAACCTGGAATCCATCGTGTACTATGAGAGATATGTCGTCATCAAAGCCGGCATGAAGATCGATGAAGGAATCTCACAAATGGATCTTCTGACAGAAGAAGAATATTTTGATGTTCTCGATACATTACCGGAAGGTAACCAGCAGCTCGATGATACAGATCCCAACAAGTTTATTGCGAAGATGGGAGCTGAAGCAATCTTTGATCTGCTTGCAAACATTGATCTGAAAAAATTATCAGACAACCTCCGTCATCAATCCGCTACGGAAACTTCACAGCAACGTAAATCAGAGGCGTTAAAACGTCTTCGCGTCGTAGAAGCCATCCGCGAAGGAAATACACACACGAACAACCGTCCTGAATGGATGGTGATCCAGTATCTTCCCGTCATACCACCAGAACTGAGACCATTGGTCCCTCTGGATGGTGGACGTTTTGCTTCATCTGATCTGAATGACCTGTACAGACGTGTTATCATCCGTAATAATCGTCTGAAACGATTACTCGAGATCAAGGCACCTGAGGTCATCCTTCGTAACGAGAAGCGTATGTTACAGGAAGCCGTTGACTCTTTGTTTGATAATTCACGTAAATCAAATGCTGTCAAAGCAGAAGGTGGTCGTGCATTAAAATCTTTGAGTGATATCCTTAAAGGAAAACAAGGACGTTTCCGTCAGAATCTGCTTGGTAAACGTGTCGACTATAGCGGTCGTTCGGTTATCGTCGTAGGTCCTACTTTGAAACTACATGAGTGCGGTCTTCCAAAAGGTATGGCAGCAGAACTTTTCAAACCATTCATCATCAGGAAACTGATCGAGCGTGGTATTGTAAAGACTGTGAAGTCAGCTAAAAAATTAGTTGACCGTAAAGAACCTGTGATCTGGGATATCCTTGAAAATATCCTGAAAGGACATCCGGTATTGTTAAACCGGGCTCCGACACTTCACAGGCTTTCTATACAGGCATTCCAGCCACAGTTGGTGGAAGGAAAAGCGATCCAGTTGCACCCGTTAGTTTGTACTGCGTTCAACGCCGACTTTGACGGTGACCAGATGGCAGTACACGTACCTCTTGGTCAGGCAGCGATCCTGGAAGCACAACTTTTGATGTTGGCTTCACACAACATGCTTAACCCACAGGATGGATCTCCTGTGACACTTCCTTCCCAGGACATGGTACTTGGACTTTATTATCTCACGAAAGAGAAGAGGTCTGAGAATGGTACCAAGGTTATGGGTGAAGGACGTAATTTCTACAGCTCAGAAGAAGTGGTGATTGCACATAATGAAGGCAAACTTGATTTGCATGCAATGATCAATGTACGTGTGCGCGTAGAAGATGAAACAGGAAAGCTTGTTACAAAAATTATTGAAACATCAACAGGCCGCGTACTCTTCAATGAAGTAGCTCCTGATACAGTTCCTTTCATCAACATTCTGCTGACTAAGAAGAACCTGAGAAAAGTAATTGGTGATATTCTTGTAAGAACAAATTTCCCACGTACTGCACAGTTCCTTGATGATATCAAAGAGCTTGGATTCATGTGGGCGTTCAGAGCAGGGTTATCATTTAAACTTGGTGACCTGATCACACCTTCTATCAAAGAAGAAACACTCAAGGCTGCCCAGGATGATGTGGATGAAGTGAATGCGAACTACAACATGGGTCTCATCACTGAGAACGAGCGTTACAACCAGACGATTGACAAATGGACGTATGCTGACAACAAGATCACAGAATCCCTGATGAAAGAGTTGTCTACGCATAACCAGGGTTTCAACTCTGTATTTATGATGCTTGACTCAGGTGCGAGAGGTTCTAAAAATCAGATTAAGCAGTTATGCGGTCTCCGGGGTTTGATGGCGAAGCCAAGAAAATCCGGTGATACAGGAAGGGCGGTAATTGAAAACCCGATCCTTTCAAACTTCCTTGATGGATTGAGCGTACAGGAATACTTTATCTCAACACACGGTGCACGGAAAGGTCTTGCGGATACAGCGCTCAAGACTGCTGATGCGGGTTACCTCACGCGTCGTCTTGTTGACGTTGCGCAGGATGTAGTTGTGATGGAAGAGGATTGCGAAACATTACGTGGTATCGAAACGCAGGCGCTTAAGGATAATGAAAAAGTTATCGAAAGTCTTGCTTCCAGGATCCAGGGTCGTTATTCACTTCACGAGATCATCAATCCAGTAACAAATGAAACGTTAGTAGGTGCAGCTGAATATATTACAGACACCATTGCTGCGCGGATAGAAGATATCGGTATTGAAAGGGTTACGATCCGTTCTGTACTTACTTGCGAAAGCAAGCGAGGTACATGTGCGAAATGTTATGGTAAAAACCTTGCTACAGGGCGTATCGCTGAAATGGGAGATGCTGTTGGTATCATCTCTGCACAGAGTATTGGTGAGCCGGGTACACAGTTGACACTTCGTACATTCCACGTCGGTGGTATTGCATCACTTAGCAAGAAAGAATCTGAGCTCGTGTCCAAATTTGACGGAACGATCGAGTTTGAAGATATCCGTACGGTTGAATCAACCAATGAAGATGGTGTGCGCGAGGTAGTTGTTATCTCACGTTCAGGTGAAATTAAAATCACGGATCCTGAGAATGCACGTGTATTCACAAACCACCACATTCCCTACGGTGCGAAATTGATGGTGAAGGACAAACAGAAGATCCGTCGAGGAGAATTGATTACACATTGGGATATCTTCAACGCGGTAATCATTTCTGAATTTGCAGGTATCATTAAATACGATTCGATTGAGGAAGGTGTGACATTCAGAACAGAGCGTGATGACCAGACGGGCTATGAAGAAAAAGTAGTTATCGAATCTAAGAATAAGAAGAAGATTCCTTTGCTCAGTATTGTAACAAAGGATGGCGAAGAACTTCGCAATTACAACTTGCCGGTGGGATCTTACATCAGTGTATCTGATGGAGAAGAGATTGTTGCAGGTAAAGTAATTGGTAAGATTCCTCGTAAGACAAGCCAGATCCAGGATATCACGGGTGGTCTGCCAAGGGTAACCGAGCTATTTGAGGCTCGTAATCCTTCCAACCCGGCTGTCGTATCTGAGATTGATGGGGTAGTGAAATTCGGAAGTATCAAACGTGGTAACCGTGAAGTTTTCGTTGTGGATGAAAAAACAGATCAGAGTCGTAAATACCTGATCGGTCTTTCCAAACACTTGCTGGTGCAGGAAGGTGACTTCGTACGAGCCGGTATGGCATTGTCAGATGGTTCCATTGCACCTGGTGATATTCTTGCGATCAAGGGACCATTTGCAGTTCAGTCCTATCTGGTCAATGGTATCCAGGAAGTATATCGTTCTCAGGGTATTGCGATCAATGACAAACACATCGAGGTGATTGTACGCCAGATGATGCGTCGGGTCATGATCATGGATCCAGGAGATACTAGCTTCCTCCAGGGAGAAAGTGCTGACCGTCATGATTTCTTCGAAGAAAACGATATGATCTTTGATCGCAAGGTGATTACTGATCCGGGTGATTCGAAAAAACACAATGCTGGTAGCGTCGTATCCTTACGCCAGGTACGAGAAGAAAATTCTTACCTCAAACGTAACGACCAGAAAATACTTGAATACCGTGATGCAGTAGCTGCAACATCAAGTCCGATGTTACAGGGTATCACACGTTCATCTTTAGGAACGAAGAGCTGGATTTCAGCTGCATCCTTCCAGGAGACAACGAAAGTATTGAGTACGGCCGCAATCGGAGCTAAACGTGATGATCTGCAGGGATTGAAAGAAAATGTAATTGTCGGAAAACGTATTCCTGCAGGTACAGGTGCTTTCAAATTTGAAAACATCCTTGTCAAATCGAAAGGTGGCGAAGAGTTTGTAGAGAAATTGTATGATGAGGATGATGACAGAGACAGAAGACAATAGATCTGTTTCAGCATAAATAAAAAATGCCTGCCTGATGAAGGCGGGCATTTTTTTTTGCTGTTGACTAATTTGATTTAATCGAGATATTGTTATTCTGTCAGGTCTTTTAACTGCATTTGTCTTACAAAATATTTACCAATAACATCAAATTCAACGTTCACCAAGTCCCCTGACATTAAGATGTGAAAATTTGTATTAAAAAAAGTATACGGAATAATGGCCACAGCAAAATAATCTGCTCCAAGTTCAGCAACAGTAAGGCTCACACCATTGATACATATGGATCCATGTGGGATCACGAGGGGGGCAAAATCCATTGGTAATTGGAAGAACATCTTCCAGCTTCCGCTCTGGTCCTGAATCTCCGTACATCGTAAGACAGTGTCTACATGCCCCTGGACCAGGTGACCGTCCAGAAGTGTTTCTGTCGTAATTGATTGCTCCAGATTGATCAATCGTCCTTCCGAAATTTGAGCCAGGTTCGTTTTGGAAAGTGTTTCCTGCACTACTTCAACCGTATGCGTAGTACCTTCTACGGCCACCACTGTCAGACATACACCATCATGGGAGATGCTCTGATCAATATGCAATGAAGGTGAAAGATTGGATGTTATCGTAATACGCTTAGTCGTGCCGTTTTCCGTAATAGCGATGACCGTACCGATTGATTTAATAATTCCTGAGAACATAAACGTCCAAAAGCTTTGCGACAAGATACCTAAGCATTTGTAACTCCAGTCAATATTTAATGGATTTCAGCGGAATCACTTTTCACCGCGAATGAGTTCAATATATCCTGACAGGAGAATCGGCGTAGTTCCCTGGCTCTCAAATGCCTCGCAAGTAAAAAAATAAACTCCATCTGAAACGGGATTTCCTGATGTATTTTTTCCATCCCAGTTTATGTCAGGATTATTAGTTGCAAATACAATTTGACCCCAACGATTAAAGACAGTAAAGTCCACCATCTCAATAAACCTTGAACGGAAAGGGTGGAAGATGTCATTCTGTCCATCACCATTGGGAGTGAAGGCATTTGGTAATTCAAATACCGGACAGTTTTCAACGCAGACAACTGCTGAAGCAGCACTTTCATTTTGATTTTGATCAATAGCCGAGATGGTATAACAACCCGCAATCCTGGCACCTGGCTTATGTTCAAACGTATTTTGCGGAGCAGTAACTGTGGCAATTAGTTCTAATTGTCCACCTGGTTCTGTTGCGTAGAAGATTTTATATTCTGAAACATCATCATCCGGACAGGCACTTTGCCATGAAACATAATTAATAAAAGCATCAGCCGGTGTTCCCGGATTAGCTTCATTGCAGATGTTGGTCACGGTCAGGTCCGGCACACAAGGCGCAACATTATCAAATGGAATGACACATGACGACTGCGAATGATTAATTAATGGTTTGGGCACACTCATCAATCCATAATCCCCAAGAGCTACGATAACATAACAATATTCAAGATCGTTGACAATGTTTTTTGTATCCCTGTATTCATTCTGTTCTGTGGTTTCAATTAATGCATACGGTGAGCCCTGATCACTCCGCCATACTTCAAACAGATAATTATCCCAGGGTGTCTCAAAAGCCCATGTAAGCAATGCAGCCTGGTCAGATGGTTGTGTAGTCAGGAAAACAGAAGATGCAGGTTGTGATGAGCCATAGAATTGACTTGTATTTCCAGTAAGCAAATCAAGGCGATAGTTGTAGCCTATGGATCGTGTATCTAAGTTTTGATCGAGGAAGGAGCTGTCTTTTTTCAAACCTGAAAGAGTAACACTAGTAAAATCAGCACCCGGCACTGGTTTAAAATCGGTGCCCTGGATACCATCGGCACGCATCAAAATGTAGCGGTAGGGACCACCTATTATTGTGGTATCAATTGCATTTGTTTCAGGACCTATCCATCGCACCAGGATACTTCCGGAGGTAACATCGGTTGTTTCAACAGAGACCTTTGTGATGAGAGGTCGATCAGCTTTGGCTCTAAGACACACTTCCTCTGACGGAATACTTACAATTCTTTGATAGGGTTGTCCTAATGGAGTAGTCAATGCAAATTCAGCCAGAATTCTATAGCAATAACTTCCTTCATTCGTAATGTCCTTGTCCTCATAAAAATACCGGCCATCCTTTGTGCCTTTCCAGTTGCCGGCAATTCTTGTGTACCCGCGGCCATCAAGGCCCGTCTCACAGCTATCAGGGACAAATTGATTGCTGCCCGTCCGCTTCCAGATTGAAAAACCTTTGAAGTAATCGCCCAACGTCGCATCGCAATTGTAAGGCAGATCCCATGAAAGATGAAACGCATCATTAACATTTTCAAGTTGTACGCCAACAGGTGGAGGGCCTACAACGCGTATTCGAATAGAATGCAGATCTACCAGACCTGTTGTATCCAGAAAATTATCAACAGCTTTTAGAATGACCGTGTATGGTTGGTCACGTATATGTTCACATTGAGGTTCCCAAATCAATTTCGCAAGAAATGGTTGATTTTGAAATCCACCTGCACCCGATTCTAGGATGGCTTTATTCCCTTCGACTTCAAAGGGTCCTCCTGCTGCCGTCAACTCGACGAGTTGATTCAGGTTCTGATCTGAAACAGCAATTTCTATTTCCATGCGCTCACCTGCGATGACACATATTTCGCTTTGCGCTTCTGCATCAGGTGGAATATTGTCGCAGAGAAGTACAAGGATTTGCATGTCCCTGATAAAAGAGCTGATGAGGACTCCGCCCCGATATTCATTGATCCGGAATGCGACATTGTATTCGTGAGCTGATTGGGGACTGGCCCATACCATATTACCATTGATCGGATCTAAAGTCAGTACATTGTTGATACCAGGCACCACTTGATTGGGAAATAAATAATTAGGTACGTTGAGGCCACTGTCCTGCAGAGGAACAATAAATTCAAAAGCTAAACTATCGCCATCAGAATCGTATGCATTTGGATTATGGATAAATCTTTGGCCGACACATGCAAAGTCTATTGGCTCCTGGATCAGAACCGCAGTATTGTTATAACCCTGGAACTGTGGATTTAGAAACGTATAAGTTGCTTCGAGATAAAATGGAACGCCTTCCGAATTCGGTGGATTCACATTTATGATGCCACCATTTCGGTTGGGGTCCATCATGGAGATAGTGTAGGTAGCGCGTCCCGGATAGGTGTGCGTGGCGATATACAGATTCTTTTTCCTATTGTTAGGGAGCTGCTCGCCGTCACCGTTTGACCGGTATATGTACTGTGCACTTCCATCACCCCACATGACACGCACACTATCGCGGTCAGCCTGGGTGCTGGTTGTTTTTGTATATGTCGTTACGGTAACCTCAATCGTGAGATCACCTTTTTGAACAATCGTAATCTCTCCTGCGCGATTGTGAGTAGCCATGAGGCTTGCACCAGAAAAAATGAAGAAGAGACATATGAGTAGTAAAGACCTGACCATTTCTATTGCTAAATATAGAGAAAAACGACCTCCGGAGCGACTTTGTTGGGCGCTTTGACATTTGAAAGACTCAATTTACCTGATGTCGCTGCCTTATTATGCTATCCACGAGCGTATCGAAAAGAAATTTGAGGAGAAGTAGCGGTATAAATGATTGATTATTGGCCAGTTAGCTTTATTTGGATGCAGGATAGCCGGGTATGTTCAATCCAAGGATAATGTTGTGATGAGTGACCTGCAGATCATCTTCGTATTTAATTTCCAGGATACCACTGCCTCCCCGGTTTTCCATTCTGCTTTTATTGGCAGGCGTCAGCAGGGGATCATCCATAAAAACCCATTCATCAATCCAGTAGGGTGAATCCATATCCGGTTCTTTCACAATGACATGTATGTGTGCTTCGAATTTATTTTCAGGATACTGGGCAGGACGATTTGTGTAGATCGTATAGCTACCATCTGATCCGGATTTCACCCAACCTCGTAATCTTCCGTGTTTTTCAGAGCCCGCATCAGTTTTGTTTCCCGGAGCATAATATCCTTTCTGATCTGTGTGATAATAATACACAATGACACCGGCCGCTGGTGATAAGCCATCCGCATGAAAAATTTTTCCTTTGACAACAAGTTTTTGACCTGGTTCAAACCAACCATCACTGGTATCGATCGATGAGATATTTGTTGGCATATTTACGAACATGAGTTCACAGTTCTCGCAGGACTGTGATTTCATGCTTCGCGTTTCTGCAGAATTGTTTTGTGGTAATGACGAAGTATGGTGATTCTGCTGGGCGTGACAAGAGAAGAAAATCAGAAATAAAAAGATTGACAGGATTGACCAGTAACGCATAGCCATTGATGTTTTAGCTTACTGAAGAAAAGGAATTACCTGAGGATTCTTTTTAAAACCTGATGAAAGGGCGCAAAATTTAGATCAATCGTAAATATTGCTGCAACGCATCTTCCCAATGCGGGATCTGGAAAGAAAGTAAGGAGGATATTTTTTCACAATTCAATACACTATATGCTGGTCTGGGAGCCTTAGCACCAAATTGTGCAGAAGTGATGGTGTTAACTTTACAATGAAGAGATGTGTGTTTAAAAATGGTGCGCGAAAAATTATCCCACGTCACTTCACCACCATTCGCAAAATTGAAAACACCCTGTAATTTATTTCCCTGCTCCTCAGCGTGAAGCGTAATCATTTCTTTCACGACATCTGTAATGTCATGTGTAAATGTGGGAGCACCTAATTGATCACCAACGACATTAATTTCCTCTTTGATTTTACCTAGACGCAACATGGTATTGACAAAATTATTTCCACCCGGACCATACACCCATGAGGTACGGATGATGGAATGACTTGCCCCCGAATAGATGATTTGTTGTTCCCCTTCCAGCTTTGTTTTTGCATAAATACTTTTCGGCTGTGTAGGATCATCTTCCACTAATGGTCGATGAAGGCCATTATCGTAGACATAATCTGATGAAAAATGAAAAAGATGAACACCTGCTTCCCAACAGGCACGTGCCAGGTAGCCTGGTGCTAAAGCATTGTAGAGGGTGGCTTCTTTTTCATGTGTCTCTGCATCATCAACTTTCGTATAGGCAGCGCAGTTGATCCAGTATTTTACTTTCGGAAGTGATGAAAGCGTACGATGTATTTTATCCAGGTCAGCAATGTCGAGCTGGTGATGATCAAATGAAAAAACAGCAAAATCTTCCTGAAAACTCAGTCGTTCCGTAAAAGCTTTTCCCAGTTGGCCACCGGCGCCGCTGATGATAACTGATGTCATACGGTGATTTGTGAAAGTGATCCTAAGACAAGGTCTTTGGCAGAAACTACAAAAGGGACGTCAAGTGCGGGCCATGATATGGAGACTTCCGGATCATCATACCGGATGCCGCCTTCCGCTTCTTTGTGATAATAATTATCACATTTATAACTAAAGATCGTGTTATCCTCGAGCACAAGGTATCCATGCGCAAACCCACGTGGAACCCACAATTGTTTTTTATTGCTACCTGACAATACAATTCCATACCATAAGCCGTACGTGAGGGAA
The DNA here is from genome assembly GCA_031426295.1 of Saprospiraceae bacterium. GTDB lineage: Bacteria > Bacteroidota > Bacteroidia > Chitinophagales > Saprospiraceae > Opimibacter. The sequence continues at coordinate 22,098 of JANPKZ010000164.1, read as the reverse complement.
TCAGGCCGGATATCAACTGCCACATCATACACTGATCCTGCAACCACTCTTACAAGTTTGCCCTGAGCAGCATTTCCTTTTTGGAAATGAAGACCACGTAGTACACCTTTATTGGATTTCGCTTCATTATCCTGCACGAAAGGAAGAGCATCGGGAAGAATATATTTCGAGGCACTAAAGGTTTCAAAAAAATAACCTCGTTCATCTTCAAAGACGGAAGGCTCGATCACCACGAGTCCTTCGATCTCAGTTTGCTGTATATTCATGGAGTGCGAAAATATTATTTCTGTCTGAAATAAATCCGGATAGGTGAACCTGTAAATACAAAAGCTTCCCGCATTTGATTCTCGAGAAAATTACGGTAATTGTCTTTGACTTCTTCAGGATAATTACAGAACATAGCAAACGCCGGATAGGGGAGAGGAAGCTGCGTACCGTATTTAATTTTGATCAGGTGTCCACGGAAACTTGGAGGTGTTTGTTTTTGAATTGCTCCCTCGATCATTTCATTGAGGACCGCAGTAGAAATTTTCCTGGAACGGTTTTCTGCCACCTGTAATGCGATCTCAATGGCTTTATAAATCCGCTGTTTTTCGTGAACTGAAACAAACAAAATAGGAACATCCGTGAATGGTGCCATCTTCTGTCGTATTTGTGCTTCAAAATCACGCGCAGTATTGGTTTCTTTCGTCATGAGATCCCATTTGTTGACCAGGATCATGATCCCTTTATTGCGACGTAATACAATTTGAAGAATACTTAGATCCTGGCTTTCAAGACCTGTTGTTGCATCCAGCATCAGGATGCACACATGTGATTCTTCAATGGCTTTGACGGTGCGGATGACACTATAAAATTCCAGGTTCTCTTCTACCTGGCTTTTCTTCCGCATGCCTGCTGTGTCAATGATCAGGAAGTCTTTTCCAAATTTCGTGTACCTCGTTTCATTCGAGTCCCTTGTTGTACCTGCGATCTCTGTTACGATGTGACGGTTTTCACCCATCAAAGAATTGATGAAGGAGGATTTGCCAACATTGGGACGGCCGATCACAGCAATCTTCGGAACCTCTGGCTTTTCTTCTTCATCAGCGGAAAACTCAATGGCAACTTCATCCAATATTTCACCCGTACCGCTCCCGGAAATGGAAGAAACAAAATGGGTACTGTCGAATCCTAACGCCCAAAATTCATTCGCCAATAATTGACGTTCATGATTATCCACTTTGTTGACAGCCAGGATCACTTTCTTAGATGACTTGCGGAGCATTTCTGCAATTTCTGCATCGAGATCTGTAATGCCCGTCATGACATCGACCATGAAGATGATGACAGGTGCTTCTTCAATGGCGATCTGCACTTGTTCGCGGATCGCTACTTCAAAAAGATCACTTGAGTGTTGTACAAAACCACCTGTATCGATAACGGTGAATGTTTTTCCATTCCAAAAACCGGAGCCGTATTGACGGTCGCGAGTGACACCACTGATATTATCCGTGATGGCCTGGCGCTGGCCGACCATCCGGTTAAATAATGTTGATTTGCCTACGTTAGGTCGCCCTACGATTGCTACTATATTTGACATACTACTTAATTCTGGTAACCAAAAGATTTTAATGAGTTGTCATCATTACGCCAGTTATCACGGACCTTGACGACCAACTCGAGAAATACACGCTTGTTGAGGAAAGATTCAATTTCCCCACGTGCATCCATGCCCAATTGTTTTATTGCTGATCCACCTTTGCCCAGGAGGATCGATTTTTTGCGATCATCCATGGTATAGATGACTGCGGATATACGGGTGATCGGGCCACTGTTACTATCTCCTTCTGAAAATGTTTCAACACCTACCTCGCATGTGTATGGAATTTCATCGTGATATAATTCAAGAATTTTTTCACGGATGATTTCACTGACAAAAAATCGCTCTGGCCTGTCGGTCAATTGATCCTTTGGATAAAATGGTGGCCCTTCAGGCAGCAGTTGCATTATCTCTGCCATCAATTCTAAAACACCAATATTTTTTAACGCTGATATCGAATGGATTTGACGTCCTGGTAAGAGAGTGGATAATTCTGTTTTTCTTTTTTCAAGTACTTCTTCTGTCGCCAGGTCAATCTTATTGATGATGCCGATGACAGGTGATGCATGTGATGCGATCCGGTTCAGCAATGTGCTTTGATCTGATAATTCTTCCCGGGCATCAGTTACAAACAAAATGACATCTGCATCATCGAAAGACATCGTGATGTATGCATTCATCATCTGATGCATTTTGTATGCTGGCTGTTCTATATAACCAGGAGTATCTGAAAATACAATCTGGAAATCATCGCTGTTGAGGATACCAATCAACCTGTGACGGGTGGTCTGAGGTTTGGAGGTGATAATGGACATCCGTTCCCCCACCAATGCATTGAGGAGGGTAGACTTGCCCATATTGGGGTTGCCAAGGATGTTAACAAAACCAGACTTATGTGCAATCGGATCAGCCAAGAGGAAGAACTTTTGGCGAAGATAGCTGCTGTTCGACCCATTTGAGCAATGCCCGGGGCTTATTCGCCCGCCAATAGGCGCCGGTAAGGAGGTGAACATACTCGTAAAGGCTGTATTTGGCCATTTCCTGTTCCACATGCTGGAGTGGATTTACGATCGCCACCCAGCCATCATAGTCGCGCACCTCTTCATACCATTCCTCATAATAGCTATTATCATCAGCCGCATGATAGTTGAGTACATTCTCCACGATAAGGATAAATTTCGTAATTCCCTCTTTCTGCATCAGGTCTGTGATCTCTCTGCGGAGGGTCATGATGTCATTGTAGATACAATCGTTCCATTCGCCGATAAGCTCTATGATCGCGTAATGGCGGTCATAATCAGCGTACAGGATCTTTAGGTAAAGTGTCGTGCTGCCAAATTCATCCCACTGGGGATGTATGTAATAATTGTAGATCGTATTGGTGAAGTAAAACTCATCATAGTCCCTGCCATACAGTGGAGATCGCTCATCTTCTGAGGCGACATACGCATCTCTCCATTGGAAATGTGGCTCAATATCATGCATGGTGCAAAAATAAGGGTTTCGTCCTAAGGCGCAGGCTGATGCCGGAGTGTATACCTTTGAAGAATCGTTATATGGCTGTTAATGCACGTAAGATCATCACGATTGTTGGCGCTGAGAGTAGTGGCAAGTCGACTTTGGCCCGCCAGATGGCAGCATATTTTGGCTGTACCTGGGTGCCTGAGTATGCCAGGGAGTATCTCGGCAACCTGAACAGGCCATATGATGCTCATGATCTTGAGGTGATCGCAGGGAGGCAGATGGAGATTATTGAAAAGGAAAAAGGTCGTTTCGACTCGCTTGATGGTCATTTCGGCTCCGCTCAACGACCGGAGGATTCCAGTGATCGTTTTGAATCGCGTGATATTCGTTTCGGCTCCGCTCAACGACCGGAAGATTCCAGTGATCGTTTCGAATCGCGTGATGGTCGTTTCGGCTCCGCTCAACGACTGGAATTTCCGGAGATCATTTTTGAACTCACGGATTTAATCAAATCAAAATTCCAAAATCAAAATTCAGAAATCTTAATAATTGACGGTGGCATGCTAAACATCCGCATGTGGGCAATGATAAAATTTGGAATTACGATTCCTGTTGTCGAGGAAGCCTTAAGAAATGATCATACAGATCTGTACATTCTCTGCAGGCCGTTAGATACATGGAGTGAAGATCCATTGCGCGAAGCACCGGAATTACTGGAGCGGTCATGGATCTATAATCAATATCTCCATGAGCTGCATAAAAACAAAATGCCGTATATCATTGGGGCATAAAAAAAATCGCCTATTTCACTCTTTAGGAAATAAGGCGACCTCTAACGTAAAACAAAAATTGTAAGTTTCTGTCGTTGGTATGACAGTTTATCAGGCAGCAGGTTGCATGTCATTTGCAACTCATGCAAATTTTATTTTTCAGCTACATGCATGTCGTGTTTTTGTAGTCCAGGTAAATTGTGAGTTCATCCTCCATGCGTTTTATTTCATCGAATGAAAGTTGATGTTCATCCGGCATTGATTTCAGTTTCATTTTTATGTTTAAAATATGTCTCATCAAGCACACTGTTTGATTGTATCATTTGATCGTAATGTTGAGAATTACAGAGAAACGATTACGAATAAAAATTATTTATGACCATTATTTTTTCTTGAGGAAAGAATGTGATAAGCTCAGAATGAAATGGCCGTGTTAATTGCACCGTATTAGATTTATGTTATATTAAATTTTGTTTGAAATGTAATATGGGCGGCAGTTTCACGACTACGATTGAAACATATTGCTTTATAAATTCTTGCATACCTATTTGAGATCAATAATTTCTTTGTTACCTACACATCAACGAGTTATGAATAATATTGATGATCTATCTCCGGGTAATCATCATCAAGTTTGATGTAACAATTCATGGTATGGTGCGCATCAATGCGCAATCATAATAAGCAGCATCTCATTTTAATTTCCGTTTCTTATCTGTTTGCAAAAGTGATTGCATGCATTGCATTTATTTTTTTTCAATTTAAAAATTGATCACATGAGGAATTTTGTACTTCTATTAGGATTATTCCTGTCCGCCATTCAGTTGGCACAGGCACAACGTGTCATCACTGGTACGATACTGGATCAAAATAGTGACCCCGTCATTGGGGCGAGTGTATTAGCTGTTGGTACAACTGTAGGAACAGTTTCAGATTTTAATGGTCAATATTCATTGGCCATACCTGAAGGGGCTACACAACTTCAGGTTTCCTACACAGGATATGATTCCAAAGTCCTGAGCCTTGGAGCATCTAATGTGATGGACGTTACGCTGGAAGAAGGTGTTGTGCTTGAGACTGCCGTAGTAACTGCATTAGGTATCTCGCGTGACAAAAAAGAGATTGGCTACGCGATTGAAAATGTAAGTGGTGAAGACATTCAGCAGAAAGGAGAAGCTGATGTCCTGCGATCCCTCCAGGGTAAAGTAGCCGGTGTCAATATTATCGGGAGTTCGAGTCAGCCTGGTAGTGCGACACGAATGGTCATTCGTGGCAATACCTCTTTCCTTGGGCAGAACCAGGCCTTATACGTGGTGGATGGAATTCCATATGATGCATCTGTGTATACGGGTACTTTTCAATTGGTCGGTGGCGGTGCTTATGGTAATCGTGCATCAGATCTTGATCCAAATAATATTGAGAGTATCAGCATTTTGAAGGGAGCAACTGCTGCTGCATTGTATGGCAGTCGTGCATCCCGAGGTGTGGTGGTGATCACAACCAAATCCGGATCAGGTAAAAAAAGAGATGGATTGAAAATTGAACTTTCATCCGGAATGACAAGTGAATCAATTGCGTCACTTCCAAATTACCAAAACACATATGGTACAGGTACGGGATTTGGTTATTCTCCTGCCAATGGTTCGTGGGGAGCAGGATTCCAGGACGCAGTTCCATATCCGACAATTGATTCTATTCCGAATTGGCTTATAGGAAATTATCAGGATTCATATGATCGCCTGCGTGCTTTAGGTACACCTGGTGTTACACCTAATGTAGTTTACAAAGCATATCCTAACAATGTTAATTCATTGTTCAACTCAGGAATTATGCTGGATAACTCTGTTACGCTAAGTACAGGTCTTGGTGCCGGTGGATCTTTTGTAACGACTTTATCACAAACGAATCATGAAGGGATTTTCCCAAATAGCTCTTATCAAAAAACAAGTATTGCTATTGGTGGAAGTAATCAATTTGAAAATGGCTTTCGTATAGGTCTTAACATTGCTTATACCAATTCACTTCAGGAAGGACTCCAGGGTGGTGCTATAGGTTCGGCTGCACATACTTCATACATGGCCAGATCCATGTACCTGGGTCGCAACTGGGACCAGGAAGGGTTACCATTTGAAGATCCTGTCACACATGAAAGTTTATTCTTCATTGGTCGCGGTAATGCTGACAATCCGCAATGGTCTGCGAAATACAATGGATTTAATAGTGATGTAAGTCGCAGTGTTGTCAATCTCAGTGCGGGGTATGATATCAAAAACCTATTTGAAGTGGATTATCGCATTGGGCTGAATACGTACGGCGAAAATGATCTTGAGTGGATACGTCCCGGATCAAAAGGTGCAGGAGGATTAGGGCAGATTACATCCGGATACATTCAATATGAAGAAATCGAATCCATCCTGATGCTCAGCAGACGTCAGAGGTTCAGTGATAATTTTGCACTTCAGGCGCGAGTTGGTCACAATGTTAATCAACAGACATCAGATGTGCAGAATGTGATTGGAAGTCAGATCCTGGATTTTAATATCATCGATATTGACAATACGATTGCACAAGTTTCCAATGGTGGCATCTATTCACGTCAGCGATTAATGGGGATTTTTGGTGAGCTCACGTTTGATTACAAATCCTTTTTATTTCTGACTCTTACCGGTCGTAATGACTGGTCATCTACGCTACCTGTAGAAAACAATTCTTTCTTCTATCCATCTGCAAGCCTTGCATTTGTTTTTTCAGAAGCACTTGGCATGGATCCAACAGGTTTTCTGACATCAGGAAAGCTGCGTATGAACTGGTCACAGGTTGGAAATTCACCTGCCCCGTATTTGTTGCAGCCGAATTTCCTGATCAATCTAGGTGAACCAGATAATCTCACAGCAGGTGTTCGTGATATTGATTTTCCATTTGGTGGCATTGCAGGTCTTACTTTAGAAAACACATTAAAGGATCCCAATCTCAGACCTGAGTTTACAACCAGTAAAGAAGTTGGTGTTGAGTTGGGATTCTTACGCAATCGTATTACGCTGGATGCATCTGTATATGAAACAGAAAGTACAGATCAGTTAGCATTATTGACATTGCCCACAGCTTCCGGTTATGATGCATTCTACACCAATTTTGGAAACCTCAGGTCTGTGGGAGCGGAAGTTACATTGGGAATCACACCTGTTCAATCAAGAGATTTTGAATGGACTGTCAGTGGCGCATTCACAAAGTATAAAACGACGGTTGAAGAACTTTTTGGTGATGTTAATGAGATTGAAATTCGTGCGTTGTTTGGCGGTGAGATCGCACCTGTATTGCGTGTTGGTGAAGAGTATGGTGTATTCCGTGGCACCATGAGTGCGCGTGATGATGAAGGCAATTTATTGATTGATGCGGATAATGGCCAGGTCTTCAATGCTAATGAACAGGGTATTATTGGAAATCCAAATCCTGATTTCACTTTAGGTATTGTAAACTCAGTGAGCTGGAAAGGCTTTAAGCTGGGAGCTGTAATTGACTGGAGACAAGGCGGCGATTTATATTCTGAAACGGTGAACAGTATGCTGGGTCGTGGCGTACTTCACTTCCAGGGTGAAACGCGGGAACAAGGTGCTGTCATACCAGGTGTCTATGGAGTAAATGTGGGTGGACAGATCGTGCCTTTACTGGATGAGAATGGAAACAAAATTCCCAATCAAACCATGGTGGAACAAAATGATCTATGGTTTGGTACGACGTTCGGTGTGAATAGCCAGAATGAGTGGGCAGTATTTGATGCAACAGTAATCCGTCTGCGTGAGATAACACTAGGTTATACTGTACCCACAAAACTGCTTGGCAACACCTTTGTAAAAGGACTGACAATAAACCTGGTCGGAAGAAATCTATGGTACAATGCTCCCAATTTTCCGGAGGACAGCAATTTCGATCCTGAGACCAGCACGTTTGGTGATAATAATTACCAGGGTTTTGAATTCCAGAATCTGCCATCTATCCGCAGGTTCGGTGCAAATGTGAAATTCACTTTTTAATCCAAGAAAAATGAAGATGAAAATATATAAACTGTTACCCCTGGTAGGCTTGTTTCTGATTGTGGGTTGCGATAATTTCCTCGATATCAATGATGACCCTAATAATCCTACCACGGCTAACCTGAATACAATACTTCCTTACACTCAGGCTACACTCGTTGGTTCACTTGGGTTTGGTACTGCTGGTATGTCGGATATACTTGGTGTTTATAATCATCATACCGTAATCCGTGACAATCATGATGACTATGATATCCAGGCGGATGATTTTTCATTGACAGAGACATGGGACAATCTCTATACCATCGTATTGCCGGATCTCAATGCTATCATCGCAAGACGCGAGGAATCACCTGTGTATAGCGGTATTGCAAAGCTGATGAAAGCATACATGTTCACTGCTATTGTTGACTTATGGGGCGACATGCCCTATACAGAAGCGGGAGATCCTGTGTTATTCAAATTTCCTCACTTTGACGATGACAGGGCAATTTATACTGCTATGTTCTCTCTTGTTGATGATGGTTTATCTGATTTGCAGGCAGGTGGTATTGGTCCGGAAGATGATGATTTGATCTATGGGGGTGATATTGAATCCTGGGAAAGATTCGGCAATTCTCTGAAACTCAATATGTATAATAAAGTAAGGTTGACTGATCTCTACAATGCGGATTCAGTGAGTGCATTACTGAACAGACCATTGATCGAAACTGTATCTGATGGCTTTGCTTTGGATTACAATACATCGATTGTGCCTGAAAATCGGAATCCGGCTTTCGTTCGGGAATATGCACAGGGTGGTGGTGTGTATTGGATCTCACCCTATTTCTATCTTATGATGAAAGGCGAGCAGGCATGCCAGAATACACTCCTGGCAGGCATCCAGGATCCACGGATTCCGTATTATTTCTACAATCAAACTGCAGTGGGGGAAGATCCCGTGTTACCTGTTTCGTATCGGGATGGTGAATTTATTTCCATCTGGTTTGGCTCTCTCAATCGTGATCCTTTCGAAGGATTTGATCAGACATTTTACCAGACCCTTGTGGGATTGTATCCGGTCGGTGGACCATATGATGATGGCGCCGGGTTGCCCCAGGATGGTACATTAGGTTTGAAAGGTGCATCTGCGCAGCGCTTGTTAACAGCTGCAGCAATTGAGTATGTAAAAGCAGAACTGGCTTTAACGATGAATACAGGTGGTGATGCAAGAAGTTTGTTAGTGAATGCTATCCGGAAATCATTTGATGAGGTCAATGCGGTAGCTGATGCTGCAGATGCCCCTCTTATCACCAGTGCAGATATTACTGCATACACCAACGAAGTACTTGTCTTATATGATGGCGGTGATCAAAGTAAAAAGCTGGAGATTATCATGACACAAAAATGGATACAGGAATTTGGCAATGGTCTTGAATCATGGAATGATATCCGCAGGACAGGCTATCCACAAGTGTGTGATCCTGCACAGGATCTTAATGAATTTTCTCAACAAACCAATCCATATCCTGTGGTACTGCCATACTACATTGGTGATCTGACCAATAACGGTAATGCACCCGAGCAGCATGACCAGTATTCTGCCAAAGTATTCTGGGATGTCAACTAAATAATCATTCACACAGAAAAATTGTAACATGAAAAATATTTCATTCTTATTACTCTTCATGATGGTGGTGGGTTTGTTCACCGGTTGCCGCGACGAAGAAAGGGTACGCATCCCTGAATTTCTTAATGGGGTCAATATGCGGATCATTATGGACCCGGAACATAACCGTATCAGGTATGATCATATCGATGCAGATGTTATTGCCTTTGATGCCTATAGTCAGAATACGGATCTCGATATCGTGGAATTTTTAGCCACATTCCGGGGTGAATCAAAAGTGATCGCCACGTATCACCAGGCTGATTTTTCTGACGATGGAAAGATCAGGGCAGAATTTAAAGCAACGGATTTTGCAACTGCATTTGGTGTTCCTGGTTTCCTGGATGGAAGTGAAGGTGGCAATTTTCAAATTAGTTCGCGGGTCACTTTAACGGATGGCAGAAAATATCCGGATTGGATCCATATTTCACCAACTGATAGTATCCTGAATATTGCCGGAAGTGTACAGGCTGCTGCAAATACCGCATTTACCATGCAGGTACTTGCCTCCATAACATGTCCTCCGTTTGATATTTCAGGTTCGTATCGTGTCGTATCTGCGATCGGTGAATCAACAGATGGGTGTTGTAGCGGTTCTGAAACTATGGTATCAGGAAATACGGTCACGCTTACAGCTGAAGATCCTTACACATTTGTGGTGAGCGATTTTTCCGGTGGTCTTTATTTGGAATGGTATGATGTGTATGGTATCACCAGTCCGGATGATAGTCCCGGAAATCTTCTCTATAACTGTGATGAAGTGAATTTTGTGAATACTACAGAACCATTTGGAGCCGGAGTTCAGGGTGGTGGGACATATGATCCGGTGACAGGTGTTATTGTCTTTGCCTGGATAAATGGATATGGAGATAATGCTACAGTAACGCTTGAGCCACTGTAATATAAAACACACAAAATTTTATTCTATTCATACTAGTATTTGCCGGTGGGATGATTGTATTCCACCGGCTTTTGTTTTTTTAGGGTAATCTCACTATCCACTCCAGTGTATCTTTAATTAAATTATTTACAACCTGATCAGACTCAGTACTGAAGTTTCCCGTAAGCCTTTCTGCCAGAATTGCATTGAATGAAATTGCTTTGTGTCCCATGAAGGAAGCGAGGATATAAATTCCTGCTGTTTCCATTTCCATATTGGTAATATGATATCCATCCTTCTCCAGCGAATGTAATTGTTCGAAAGAAATTTTATTGCTGGATGGCAGACGCAATGACCTGCCCTGTGGTGCATAAAATCCCGGGCAGGTGACTGTAATACCTTCTGAGAAATGTGACCCAAAGGTGGAAAGAGCAAAATCATGTCGTTTTGTGATGTAACTCCATTCCGGCAGGTGTAGGTGATGCATCTTTTCAGCATTGTAATACGCTCCCAACGTATCCAGTCCGATTGCCAATGTGGATACGACTGTGCTGCCAATTGTTATTGCAGGATGAATTGACCCTGAAGTTCCAATCCGGAAAATATTCAGGGATGTTGGATTGGGATTTATGCTTCTGTTTTCCAAATTGATATTTGCAAGAGCATCAAGTTCATTCATGACGATATCGATATTGTCTGTTCCGATGCCGGTTGAAATAACGGTGATGCGTTTTGTTCCGATCCGACCTGTGTGTGTAACAAACTCGCGCTTATTTTTTTTGATCTCGATCTGGTCGAAGTATTTGGAAACTAATGGCACACGATCCTGGTCGCCAACAAAAATGATATCGTTGGCGATATCACCAGGGAGCAGTGACAGGTGGTAGATGGAGCCATCGGGATTGAGGATAAGTTCGGATGCATTCATCTGGTAAAAGTAGGTTGTCGCTGATAATAATGTGCCTGGTTCATTGTCGCTAAATAATGCAAGGGTAAACCCTGCATCTACTTTAATTTTCAGATATAGTCAATATCCGTTTAGGAAAAAGTTTTATCACAACATATATAGGCAATATCCGTCTGAGGAGAAGCAAGAATACTACAGATATAGTCAATATCCGTCCGGCCAAAAATCACGATTATTACAGAAATAGTCAATATCCGTTTGGATAAAGGCAATATCCGTCTACCTAATAACCACGGGCATTCTGCGCATCTCACCGTCTTTCAACCCTTCTATGATTGCGTATCCGGGTATATTCACATTCTGCATGAAAAAAATCTACTACCTCAGCACCTGCGATACCTGCCGCGAGATCATCAAACGACTCGACGGCTTACTCATCTTCGAAACACAGGACATTAAAACACAACCCATCACCGAACCCCAACTCAAAGAGCTCAAAATGTTGGCAGGATCGTACGAAGCCCTGTTCAGCAAACGCGCTGTCCTGTACAGGGAAATGAACCTCAAGGATAAATCATTGACAGAGGCAGACTACAGGAAATTTATTTTGAAAGAATACACATTCTTAAAACGACCCGTCATCGTTTTTGAAGACCAGATATTTATTGGAAATGAAAAAGCTACTGTGGCAGCGGCGGAGAAAGCGATTTTAGGTTAGCGGGGAGCTGGGGGCAAAGAGCTGAGGGCAAAGGGTAAAATAGGTAAGTGGTAAAATAAGTAGGCGGTAAAAGTTGTATTCTGTAATCGGTATTCCGTAGCTCAATTCTTACCTCAATAGGTAGAAATAAAATCTAAAATCTAAAATCTAAAATCCAAAATCATAAATCTCACGCCACGTCTGTGTGTCGTCAAATTTCAGATTTGACCTGACACACTCGTTTTCTGCGAATTATTTTGCAAAACAGATTTTGCTAACACACAAACGTAGGCAAAGCCTACGCTTAACAAAATCTAAAATCCAGAATTAATTACACTTAAGAATGATGGGCGTAGTAAGTATTTCATTACTCACATTTCCCGCCTGATCTTTGATAAAGATCCTGTACTGCAGCGTATCATATTCAACAGACGGATTGGGCATACACGGGTCAGTTCCATCGACATAAAGACAGCATGTGGAAAACAAAACAATTTTTATTTCACCTTCGACACCATTACCTGCACCTTCCACTGGAATAGCAGGAATACCAAATGTATTATCAACCCTGCCGGTACGTTCATCAATAAAAAATATATTATTCTCCGCAGCCTGTTCGTCGCGGCCGATATCACCGTCACCATCTTCAAAATGAAAACGCACCAGCAGAGAGTCCTGCATAAAGATCCCCTGTTGCATGGTGTCTTTCGACAAGCTGATGAACTCAATACGGGGCTCATCCGGATAATCGGGCGCATCGAGGCATTGCGAGCAAGTGATTGCCAGCATAAGTAAAAGACCTACTTTTGAAACTGATGTCATCATTCGAAACGGATCGATTATCATTACTTGACCGAATATACAATATTAACGTATCAGCCTTTGAGACTGTTGCGATGGATGTATTTCTGTTTCAGTATTACTATAACGGCCTGTACCGCGCGTTTTGCCACCTGATCGGCAGGACACCCGCCAATGTAACCTCACTTTCGGACATTCCTTTCCTGCCCATCCAGATTTTCCGCGATCAGGAAGTGATGACGGGCAATTATACACCACAAATGGTTTTCAAAAGCAGCGGAACCACAGGTTCGATCCGTAGCCAGCATTTTATTCGTGAGCTTGCCTGGTACAACCGCATTTCTGAAAAATGCTTTTCCGAATTCATAGGTCATCCAGGTGAATATGAATGGCTCGGTCTTTTACCATCATATCTTGAAAGACCTGACAGCTCATTGATCGAAATGATCCGCTATTTTATTTCGATCAACCATCACAGCGAAGGCGGATTTTTCCCACAAATTGATGATCTTTTTTTTGAAAAAATGGATAACAATTTTAGTAGGAAAAGTCCCACGATCCTGATCGGTGTAAGTTTTGCTTTACTTGAATTATTTACGAAGTGTGATATCCATGTTTGGGATGATTTGCTCGTGATTGAAACGGGGGGTATGAAAGGCAGAGGCCCCGAACTAACGCGCGAAGAATTACATGAACAATTGAAATCAAAACATCCATCATTACAGATCTCAAGTGAATACGGCATGACAGAATTATTGTCACAATCCTACATGCGTGATGGTCAATTCAAGCCACCAACCACCATGAAAATATTTGCAAGAGATATTTCTGACCCCTTGCAGATACTATCGCCCGGACAGCGGGGTGCTGTTTCAATAATGGATCTGGCCAACATGGATTCGTGTGCATTTATTGCCACCGATGATGTTGGTGTCGTATATGACAATGGACATTTTGATATCACCGGACGCCTGGACCAAAGTGATATCAGGGGTTGTAACCTTTTATATACGTAAGATTACCGGCATAAGCCTTCACACAACCAATTCGCTAATGCCTGACGATTGGTGGATGGAAGGATACGCTTACGGTCGTATTCATTTTTGATATTGGCAAGCTCAACATACAATGTAGTGGGGAAGGGGACGCGCAGCATGTATAAATTCCTGCAGGATACAGTGCCCTGGTAATCGCCACCTGCCCGATACTTAGAATATTTTTCTTTAAATACATCCTGCATATTTGTAGCAAGTTTTTTCCCGGATTTGGAATGTTCAAAATGGTAAAAGAAAACATCCTGCCGTTCATTTTCAGAACGTGAATCCACATGGATACACACCAAAATTTGTTCTTTAACACCTCTCCGCTGATACGTGGCATATAAATCATTGATGGCGTCTGTACGTTGCTTCAAACGGGCAAGTTGATTGATCGGAATGATTTCAGTGCCCATTGTTTTTTCATCATGATCACATGCAAGAATATCCTCATTTCGTATACCATCATTACCGTCCTGTATGATAATGTGCACAGTTGCTCCCAGTTCCATCAGGTTGCGCGCTAGGCGTAAGGAAACATCATACGCATATTCATCTTCACATATGCTGCGACCTCCCATGTGTGCCATCGCACCGGGATCGGGACCCCCATGGCCACCGGATATATAGAACACCTTTCCTTTTAGCTGATCACTCTTTTTTGAAAGTTTGCTGTATTCAGGACCAAAAATGGCAGTCAGTTCATTGCCAATGGGCAGATTCGCCTTCACTTCATGGACTTCCACAGCGATTGGCTTGTTAGCGGCCTCTTTGCAGTCCAGTTCGTGGAAAGGCACCCAGAGGATTTTGCTGGATTCATAATCAGTTTCCCTTAGACTACGATTCAGTACAAGGCGATTATAGTTAGCGATCCGTTTCGCCTTCTCCATGTCTTCGATGCCAAGCGTGCTCCGGATACTTTTGCCATTGTACTGGTATATGAGGACAGGAAGTTTGTATTCCCTGCCTTGCTGCAGGTAATCTGTGTGCTTCAGTTTGTTGAGCTCTAGGAATTTATCCAGGTTACAATCAAATTCATCCAGTTCATACCGGTTGAGCAGGACAATTATGCCATCGCCCTTCTTCGCTTCCACTGCGTAGAAATAAGGCGCTTCTGCTGCCTGAAGACCTGCTACACCTAATAAATTCACCAAAAAGGCCAATACTACTCCTTTCATTTCCTAAATAATTGGTTATGACAAAGGTAATAGATTAAATAAATATTTAATATGTCTTGCTTTCTAGGATCATTTTGACTTGTTTCAGGTTGGATCGCAAATCCTGCTTTTAAATGTAAACCCATTCCGGCAATTATCTTTACCCATATGAATCGCATCTGGAACCTGGTCTCGACCGAAGCCCGCATCGAATTGCGGGAACGATATGCCCTGACCGGTCTTCTCCTGTATGTGGTTTCTGCCTCCTTTATTGTCTTTTCAATATGGCGGCAATTACCAGCCCGTGAATGGGGACTTACATTCTGGGTGATCTTCCTGTTCTGCTCGCTGATGGCTGCTCTCAAGACATTTAGCCGGGAAAGCGAAAGCCGGTACTTCTATTATTATACGCTATACCATCCCCTGGAGTTGTTTGTTTCAAAAGTCGTATACAACCTCGGCTTACTCTTATTCATTTTTTTAATGCTCTGGCTGGTACTCACGGTCATGGCGGGCAACCATTTCCAGCGGCCCGGATGGTTTTTAACAACGGGGGTCATGGCATGCATAGGGCTTTCCTTTTTGTTGACCCTCATCTCCTCCATTGCTATTAAAACGCAGCAAAATGCTTCTCTGACTTCGGTTCTGGCACTTCCCCTGATGATTCCCATCCTGATTAATGTGCTGAGATTAACCAGTTATTCGCTGGGAGCATCACCAGATGAAAACCCCTGGAATGAAATGTCTCTTTTGACAAGTAATATATCTCTGGTGGCAGGTATGTCACTGTGGTTGTTTCCCTATCTTTGGCGCTCATAATGGGGAGTGTAAACCAGCCTGATCGTAATCGTCTGGCAGCCTGGAAATGGGCTACAATGGCGATCCTGCTATTTGTATTTATTGCCGGTTGGTATGTACCACTCAATCCAGGCATTATCAGGGTCCATCCTGACAAAGCTGTAGCCGGCGATTCTATATCTCTCCAGATCACAGGTTATAATTCATCCTT
Organism: Saprospiraceae bacterium; assembly: GCA_031426295.1. Taxonomy (GTDB): domain Bacteria; phylum Bacteroidota; class Bacteroidia; order Chitinophagales; family Saprospiraceae; genus Opimibacter. Next base: position 6,115 of record JANPKZ010000164.1, on the reverse strand, counting down.
TACTACTGGTGATGCTTCAGCTAGGGCCTGGTTACGGTTTGAAGGTGACACGGTCATTAAAGCCTATGATGTCAAAGTCATCGATGACCGTCGTGTTGATGCACGTTTTTACATACCATCAGCCATGCCTGTCTCAAGAGATGCGTATCCTTTGTCTCTCATCCTGGATCATAAAACGGATGGCAGTAGCGTCCTCCCCAATGCCCTGTTTGTAACGCCAAATCCGGATCCGGTTGCATCTGAAGAAGAACTCTGGTACCAGTCTGGTATTGATGAAATTCATGAAAAGGAAGGAATTCAATATCCTTTCAGGAATATCCTCGCAGAAACCATTCGCAATACATACTTCCACGTGCCGATGTGGTTTTCCATGATCATTTTGTTTGGCGTCAGTGCCTGGTACAGCCTGAAATATTATCGCAAAGGAAATATGGAAGATGACCGGAGAAGCATTGCATTTGTCAAAGTAGGGCTGATCTTCGGTGTAATGGGTATGATCACCGGCATGTTATGGGCAAAATTTACCTGGAATGCATACTGGAGCTGGGATGTAAAACAAAACATGTCTGCCATTGCGCTGCTGATCTATGCAGCCTTAATGGTCATGCGATCTTCGGTCGAAGATGACATGCAAAAAGCGAGACTCTCTGCAGGGTACAATATGTTTGCATTCATGCTATTGATTCCTCTTCTCTTTATCATTCCCCGCATGGCTGACAGCCTGCATCCGGGGAATGGCGGGAATCCGGCCATGGGGGGTGAGGATCTTGATAATACGATGCGAATGATTTTCTATCCGGCAGTTATTGGATGGATCATGCTGGGGCTTTGGATCAGCCAATTAGTGTACCGGGTAGACAATCTAAAGGAGACAACATGAACAAGCATATTACTTTCTATAAATTTGGGCGCAACCTGATGAAAAAATCAGCCAGAGCCATACTCATCCTGATCGCCTTGTGTACAGTACGGGGTGTACAAGCGCAGGATACAGCACCAGATTTCATGCGTAGTACGGGTAAAATTTATGTGGTGGCAGCCGTAACGATTGTCATCCTCATAACGCTCTTTATCTACCTTGTCATACTGGATCGGAAAATTTCAAGACTCGAAAAACGGCATAAAAATGAGTAGTTCAAAAACAACAGGAAAAACAACCACCAAATCATCAACGAAGCCCCAGGTACACCTGAGCTTTTTTGAAAGTGTCAACCGGAATTTTGATATGGCAGCAGCCCATACCAATATTCCACCAGGGTTGCTCGAACAAATCAAAGTGTGTAATGCAGTGTACGAAATGGCCTTCCCGGTCAAGATTGGTAACCAATACCAGGTGATCGAAGCGTTTCGTGTACAACACAGCCATCACCGTCTTCCCACAAAAGGAGGGATCCGTTTCAGCACGATGGTCAATCGCGATGAGGTAATGGCTCTAGCTGCATTGATGAGTTATAAATGCGCACTGGTGGATGTTCCATTCGGCGGTGCAAAAGGTGGCGTCAAGATCAGCCCCAGAAAATATAACGAAGCTCAGCTTGAGAAAATAACAAGACGGTATACCACCGAGCTCATTCGCAAAAATTTTATAGGCCCGGGCCTTGATGTACCTGCACCGGATTACGGAACGGGTAGTCGTGAAATGGCCTGGATCCTCGATACGTATCAGACATTCAACCATGGTGAAATTGATGCTGCGGCATGTGTAACAGGCAAACCGGAAAATCAAAATGGTATTCGTGGCAGAACAGAAGCAACAGGTCGTGGTGTCTATTATGGGATACGCCAGTTTTTATCTTATCCTGATGACTGTAAAGCACTCGGCTTGACTCCGGGTATTGCAGGTAAAACTATGGTCATTCAGGGTCTTGGAAATGTAGGATCTTATTCTGGCAGTATTTCACAGGATGAAGGTGATGCTATAGTCATCGCTGTATCTGAAATCGAAGGAACGATCCACAGCGAGAAAGGGATCAATATTGAAAAGCTTTTGAAATTCAGAAAAGACAAAGGTTCGATACTTGGTTTTCCTGGCACTACTACACTTCCAGAACGTAATGACTGGATCAGTCTTCAGTGTGATATCCTGGTGCCTGCCGCACTGGAAAATCAAATCACTGTAGAAAATGCAAAAAAGGTCAAAGCGAAATTGATCGCAGAGGCTGCTAACGGTCCGGTTACATCTGAGGCTGCTGATATCCTTCGGAAAAAGGGCATTGTTATTTTGCCTGATATGTATTTGAATGCAGGTGGTGTAACGGTATCCTATTTTGAATGGTTGAAAAACCTGAGTCATATGAGGTTTGGCCGTATGGAAAAGAGATATCAGGAAAACTCACTCAAGAACCTTGTATCTACTGTAGAAAGACTCACGGGTCAATCCGTAGGCGGCAGAGAGAAAGATGTGTTGACACATGGTGCAGATGAGATAGATCTTGTAAGATCGGGCCTTGAAGACACGATGGTGAACGCGTACGATCAGATCCGCGAAGTATATAAAAGGAAAAAGTCCATAGAAGATCTGCGTACGGCAGCATTTATAGTGGCATTAAATAAAATATCAGGTGATTATGTTCGTTTGGGTATTTTCCCATAGAGCATTATCGTAAGTAAAATTATTACATCAGCTACCTCATAAAACCAACTTTACATGATTGATGATCTCGATAAAATTGACTACCAGATCCTGAGATTATTACAGGAAAACAGTAACATCACCAACCTCAGTCTCTCCAGGAAAATCGGCCTCTCACCGGCTCCCACACTGGAGCGCGTGAAGAAGCTCGAAAAGAACGGTGTCATCAAAAGTTATCATGCAGAAGTAGATCCGCTGGAACTCGGTCTTACCGTAAAGACATTTATTCTCGTCAATATCGGCTGGCATAAAGAACATGCTTCTGAAAACTTCCTCAAAAAAGTAAATGAGATCGATGAAGTAGCTGAATGTAATATCATCACAGGCGATGGTGACTTTCTTCTAAAAGTAATCTGTAAAGACCTTCAGGCATACCAGAACCTACTCTTTAATGTTCTCTCACAAATACCTGAGGTGGAACGATTGAAAACACTTATGACACTTTCTACTGTGAAAAATCGTAAAGTCCTTCCGCTTGATTATGGGGAGGAACTTGTGGAATCAGGAGAATAAAAGGGAAATTGGAAATTAGAAATTAGAAATTAAAAATTGTAGGCTTACGAGTGCCGTAGGTACGAAATATTTGTAATATCGCAAATAAGAATACACTTCTCTGGAAACTGACACCCCCGCAGGGAGCCGAATCATATTTGTTCGGTACCATGCACATCCGGGATGACAGGGCGTACCAGTTGTGCAAAGATCTGTATCCATTGATAGAGCAGTCAGATGTTTTTTATGCTGAAATGGACCTGGATGAAGCCGCTCATGCTGAAGCCATGCCTGGCTATAATATCAGGTCGTATCTGTCTGAAAAGAAACTGGAAAAGGTTAGACATCAGCTTACCAAATCATTTGGCATTGATATCGGGCGCATGGGTCATCTGCATCCCCTGATGATCATGAGCGCTGTGTCTGCAAGTATTATGCAAAGTGATCACACTATTTCACTGGATGAACACTTGTGGCAATATGCTGCAGAATTGAATAAACCTCTGCGAGGTCTGGAATCCTATCAGGAACAAATGCATATCCTTCAGCAGATCGATCCGCAAACCATTTATAATCACCTTATACATCTGGCACAAAACCCCGCTCCGATTCGGAAACAAACTGACAAAAGCCTTGACCTGTATCTGAAAGGAGAAATTCACCATCTGTACATGCTGTCAAAAAAATCTATGCAGCACATGCGGAAGCTGGTCATATACCAACGAAATAAAAAAATGTCCAGCGTGATCTCTCAGCTGGACACTTCTTTACGTTATTTTATTTCTGTTGGGGCCGGACATCTCAGCGGTTCATATGGAATATTGACGCTGCTTAAAAAATCCGGTTGGGTATGCAAACCCATTACGTTGAATTTCGATTAGAAAAACAATCCAGCACCTAACGAAACTGTCGGGTGTTTTGAATAGCTTACTGATGAAGAAGCAAACACAGGGCCTAAACGGACACCTAATCCAGCTTCTACAATCCATTGGTTTTTATTCTCTAAGTCAAGATTGATCTCTGAACGATCAGCACCATCTTCATAGACGTAATGAATATCTGACTGAGACATTTGATACCCAAGACCCACGTGTCCTGAAAGTAATTTTCCTGATTTACCTACCATGGCAGACACCAGATGCTGATCACTATCCAGGTAATCACCTGCATTAATATTATGATAGAAGTATCCCACTGAAACATCTATTGGTGAATCAGTAAAATAATTGCTCAACATATGGCGAGCACCAATACCATAGAACTGTACATTTCCGATATCATCATCCATGCTGAATGAAAGGAAACGACCGCTAACTTCAGTATTCAGGAAACCACCAACTGTAACTTGCGGAGTTCCGAGCACAAGGCGTTTTAGATTGTATCCACCGGGGAACACATATATGTCATCCTGATCTTCACCTTGTAATGTGATACTGTTATTATCTCCTATAATGGTTGGGACAGTAACTATTTGTTCGGGTTGAAACTCACCAGTAGTAGTACCCTGGAATGTACGCATGCTTTCATCCGGCCAGGACATCATACCCTGCACTTTCAGACGCATGTAAAATTTATCCTGGGGCATGGCTGACCATTCCCATACCCCTGTATTAATGTTAGATGTAAATAGATCAGCAAGAGGTTGTACATAAGGTACTGCATTCTCTCCGACATAAGAATCGAGATAATCGTTGATGCTTCGGTTTTCCACCTGGGCGTTTATTGCAGAGCCGAGCAGCAGCGAAAATGCGAATAATGAGATTGACTTTTTCATGATCACTTATCAGTTTGGTTAAGTAATGATTTATTCAGATTGAATATTTTGTTTATAGATATTTCTGCATCATCGCAGAAGTGACTATAAAACAAGGACGGATAACAGAAGTTGTTGGTATATATACCGTTAACAATCTGTAGTAAGTCGGTCTAATGGCTGCATTCTTCGAAACTTATTGAAATTTTGTAACAAGATGGGCAGTTAAACGTTTTGTTCAGATTGTATGAATAAACTACTACCCTCTCTGCTGTATGCAGGACTGTTCCTACTGTCGATTCCATGCCTTTCGGCACAGGGGAAACACACGATCAATGGTTATGTAAAAGATGCGGAATCCGGAGAAACCCTGATCGGAGCAAATATTTACCTGGAAAGTGATGCTTCCTTTGGTACTGTCAGCAATACGTATGGCTTTTATTCTATAACAATTCCGGAAGGAAAATTTCGACTAATTTTTTCTTATCTCGGTTTTCAAATCTATGTGGAGGAAGGAAATCTTACTCAAAACACTGTAGTAAACGTCTATTTATCTCCGGGAATAGCCATGAAGGAAGTAGTGGTGGAAGCAAAATCGGAGGAAGAAGACGAGAATGTGGAAAGTACATCCATGGGAAGAGTGAATTTGCCGGTTGAACAAATTAAGATCATACCGGCCTTATTAGGCGAAGTAGACATTCTGAAAGTCATCCAGTTATTGCCGGGTGTATCTTCAGCGGGCGAGGGGAGTGCAGGCTTTTATGTGCGAGGTGGGGGAGCTGATCAAAATCTTGTTTTACTGGATGAAGCAGTGGTCTATAACTCGGGACATCTGCTTGGATTTTTTAGCGTCTTCAACTCGGATGCTATAAAAAATACCACATTGATTAAAGGAGGAATACCGGCAGTATACGGCGGTCGTCTTTCTTCTGTATTAGATATCCAGATGAAGGAGGGAAACAATCAGCATTTTGCTGCTGAAGGAGGTGTTGGCCTGATCTCATCGCGTCTCACCATGGAAGGTCCCATCGTAAAAGGCAAAAGTAGTTTCCTGATCAGTGGTCGCAGAACATATGGCTTCGATCTTGCACAACCGTTGATTGCGAAAACGGATTTTGCCGGGACCAATTATTTCTTCTACGATTTGAATACGAAGTTTAATTACCAGTTTTCACAAAAAGACCGCATCTATCTGAGCGGATATTTTGGCAGGGATGTATTAAATTTTCAACAACAGG
>JANPKZ010000163.1:0-5273 GCA_031426295.1 Saprospiraceae bacterium | reverse complement strand
CTGATCAAAGGTTGAACCTCCATCAGTTGATTTATAAAATGATCCACCGGAAAATACACCAGCAGCTGCATACACAATTGACGGATTGCCGGGTTTAAACTCGATGTCAGTAAAGAGCCCTGTCTCGACCTGTGTCCAGTTCAGCCCGCCATTAATAGTTTTGTAAATACCGATACTAGTTGTAGCAAATACAATATCCGGTTGGGTCGGATGGATCAGGAGCTTATAAATATTACGACCCCAGCTGACATCCCAGTTCATCGTATTACTGGACAGCGGCCAGGTCAGGCCACCATCCGTGGATTTCAAAATGCCGATTGAACTTAACGTCAATTGGGATCCCATCGCATTCGCATCGCCAGTGGCCAGGTACATAATTTGAGTATTCGCAGGATTGATGGCGATATCTGTACATCCGATGATAGGTAATTGGTCGGTATTAGATGTCCAGTTCAATCCTCCGTTTACACTCTTCCATAATCCTCCCAGAGGTGAAACAGTCCACATAATTTCAGAGTTATTGGGATCAAAACGGATAAAGTTGACTCTTGCCGCGCCTGCAAAATCACCGTTGGTTACAGTCCCTGTGGGACCTAGTGGTATCCAGGTCGCAGGTGTGGTGCGTTGATCTTGTAATGCGGACGTATAATGTGATGATCGGAAATATTTTTCCAGTTCACGATGTGTCGTGGAGGGTAATGTTAGATCGCCGGATGGAAAAACGCGTGGTTCCATGTGAGCTTCCCACCGTTTGTATTGAGCATACCCCGCAAACATTCCTTCTCTTCTGACACCATCAGGGAGCTTACGACGCAACTGCTTCTTTTCATACTTGTTAAAGGCATATTGGATATCATAAAAATTCAACAACCCGGCCTTTTTAGAGGACATTATTTCCTGGAGTTCATGTGAGGTCATCCAGGGTTGTAAAGAAGCGCTGTTTTGAAACATAAACAGACCAAGGAAAAGCAGGAGCGTTTTCAAATTTTTGCAATGTTAGATAACCTTTAGATACAGGCAAGGTCATTAACGTTGTCGGGCCAGAGAAAATATTTATTTTATTTTGGTTTTGTACGCTTCAAACGGGCAAGAGATATCTCTGGCCTTGAAGTTTGGTCACTAAAGGAGTCATACGCAACTGAATGCTGTCATTTTTTCTCGCAAAATGATTTAAGTCGTGCACCCATAACATGCATACGGGCTACAACATCAGCATATACTTCTTGTGGGATATCTTTTTCATCCCACGGTAAGATTCGCATGCTGACGAGACAGGAATGTTGATCAAGAGGTTTAAAAACTGATTCATGTACTATGCCAACATTCATTTGCTCAATACGACAGAGCTCTGCATAGATGATGTTCTCACCATCTAGCGACATCCGTAAAGGAGAAATGGTTGCTGTAAAGTCATCAAATACACATACGTGTTGCGTACCCACGAATACTTCCGGCATATCCTGTTCTACTCTTTGTAATCCTTCCATCCACGCTGCACGTGCAGGGATATTCATCATCTGCATATAGACATCCATGTAGTTGGCATCAATATGTACTTCATGAAATGGAGTATTGTCAGCCTGATAGGCTGTAGGTGGCATCGGTGGATCGGGTACATTTTTCCTGGCTTCATTCAGCAGGATAAAACGGTAATCTACCTGCCCGATGGAGCTGTATTGTTCAGATGAACTTGACCATGAAGATGTAATTCCATCTGGCGTATCAGCTGAATTTTCCAAAAGTTTTTCAGTGATCAATAAATATTCATTATTGGAAATGCTATTTTTTAGAAGACGGTGTGCAATAATCATTTCGGTCCCGGACTGTTTTACAAACCGGCCAACTTTAAATTCCATCAAAGGTCCATGATGCACCACAAACTTAATGGTCAGATCACTGATCGCTCTGCAGGCACCACAGGGACAAAGAGTAAACTGTTGCATCCATTTTCGCTGGAAATGAAAACCATTGAAAATTTTCATACAGCTATCTAATATTTCCTGCCGGGAGGGTGCAGGTCCTTTTTTAATCAACAGGACGGCATCTCCTTCGATTTCTGACACTTCATATTCTTCCCCAATGGCATTGACAATGGATTCGATCAGCATATTGATCGCGCGTGTTCCATGACTCAGCTCTGTCGTCGTCATGAATTCTGTAAATCCACTGATGTCCGGTATTAGGATGGTTGCGTTTGTTTCAGACATATGACTAAAGGTATTCTCCGAAGATAGTTAAGATTTTAGGTAGGGTTGGAGACCGAGAAACATCATGGTGACATATTTATTCTGTTGATCTTAAAAAAAGCCGGCACACAATCAACTCATATGTATACCGGCCGAATTGCAATGAAGGATATCAGTTTACATTCTTTGTTATATTTCCTTACCTGCTGAACCGGATATAATATGGTAACACGTTTCCCGCTGCATTATGGGTGTAACCTACGCCTACCCATTGCGTGCCATCACTTCCCGATCGGCGTGCCGTATGATAATGGCCATAATTATTCCGGCTGATATCACTCAGTCGTGGATAGTACACCACAAAATCACCCCATACACCTACACCACTACTGGCATTAAATGTTCCGCCACCAAAGGCGACGATCATACCAATCTCACCGCGGCTGTTGGTTTCGAAATACGGGTATGCAAATGCAAAATCAGGATTCCAGATCTGGAATTGGCTATGCAGTGTAAAGGCGCCAGGATTTATTTCCACAATCTGTACATGCGTCTGCGGAAATCCACTGCCATCAGATGCATTCCATGCAAAAACAATCCGTTCATTGTGGATCGTGGCAGCACGCACGTATGTTTTATTCTGTGCATCAGTCAACCAGTTTGTGCCATTAGCGGCTGTCGAGCTCATCGTACTATTTGGCCACGAATTGATAGCCACATCACGCCAACTATAGAATCCATCTGCATCCATCATGCTGTACACTTTGAGTGTGCTGTTATTTACATGGCCTGCCCAATACACACCACCTTGTCCGTTTTGAGTTACATGAGACCATCGGGCAGCAGTGCTTCCGGTAAACTGGTAATTCACCGTTCCCATAGCGCGAAGTTCCTGTAATGGGATTCGAATCACATACCTGTTATTGGCACCACCGATACTACTGGTCCAGTAGAGGAAATTATTTCCAAAACTCATGTCGTTATAATCCAGTTCACCACTGGCGGCAAGTGCCGTATTGGTAAAATCATAGTAGGTCCATGCGGTTCCATTACTGTTGCGCACACCTTCTGTAGTCTGTACGGCAATGCGGATGGCATTGACACCAGCAGCATCCCAGTATTGCAATAACCAGACAAACATGTCCTGTCTCGGAACATATTGTACAACCTGATCACAGCAAAATCCTCCGTAATCTTCAGGGAAAATGGTGGTTGGATTGACAGTTGTGAATGTTGCCCCACCATCTTCAGACAATGACATCCAGTTATTCCCGGTGGTCATGATCGTCGCTCCATTTTCGGCAACGCTTGGCTCGGGTAAAGTCGTGTGTGCCAATGCAGTGGAACCATCCAACTGCTCGAAATCACGAAAAAATAACGGCGCCTGCGAATCACCATCCGGATCTGGTTTTTGTTCCCGAACGCGATATTCTTTATTTGCCGGGCGTTGTCGTCCACGCTTTGGTCCATCTGGAACTATGAAGGGAGGTTCATCATTAAGACGACGGTTAATATCTGCAGGAATAGCCGGATAATTTCCTTCATTAACGCGTTTGGGTTCCACACGGGCACGTCTTAACTCAATAGAGTCCTGGCCTGTAGGAAGTGTTGTTTCCGGATTTGGAAATCGGCCGGGTACACAACTGGTAAAGTAGAATGAGATGATAAAAAGCCCTGAGGCAATCGTAAGTAAGTTTTTCATACACGAAAAATTTAAGAGTAAAAATTCAAAAAGGGATGGTCAGAAATTTTATTTCCATCGGTAGCACATACTGAAGAGGAAAACAGTTTTGTGAGGTGTAAGTATGATCATCCGCACGTGTCCACTAGCCCAGCGTTCAGCTACATGGATACAACAGGAAAACATCAGCAGGATACTGATGATCCCAAAAGGTGGATTGGATGTATGCAAATGACAAAACGTGATGCAACACGGATTGTCAAACTTTATACTTCTAATATAAAAAATATTAGCAAAATAATTCTGAAAAAATTTATGCTAAAGCTGGACTCATTTTATAAAAGGATACACCAATCAATATAATCCATATCAACCATAATGTGCTCCCGATAAATCCTGCCAGATCCCAGACAGGAAAATCCGGCATGACCGTTTGAAATAATTCTGCCTGGGCAAGGATATAGATGCCGGAAGAAATCCATCCGATGATGTTCACCCATGTAGGCATTAATTTCAATTTTGAAAATGTGAGAGACATCAATACAGTCCAGGCTATGGTAAATAATTGTCCGAGGTGTTCGCCAAGAATCACACCACCAAATTGATGAATCGTTTTAAACGCCATGATCGCGGCAACTTTCGTGGATTCATCTGTGGCATTGACAAACGCATCTGATAATACGGGCACCACAAAAGTCCATCTTAGCAATCCAATCATCTGCACAATCAATCCAATAACACCGAGCGTTGTTGCTACTCTCACCAGCGAAGATTGTTTTTCGAACTTTTGACCGATCAGGATATATGCAGGCAATAAGGGGAGTCCTGTGATAGCAAAAGCAAACCATGTCCAGATCAATGTGCTGCCACCTTCATGAAATTTTGTGAGGATGATAGATGTGTCCTGCCGTAGGATATCCGGATAATCAAACGTAATGGTGAGGATGGTATAAGGAATCATCACTGCGATAGCTCCAGTGATCAATAGGATGCCTATCGTTTTGGTATTATTGTTGGCCATAATCTAGCGGATGAAAAATGAATAACTGATGCCAGGTGCAGGATTAATTTTAACTGATTCCCCTTTGGCCACAACAGCAATACCTCCCAGTCTCAGATTAATGCCATTCCAAATCATCCATCGAAATCCTGCTTCGACAGCTCCAGCATTTTTATTTTCATATTCACGATTCATCCCTCGCATATAAGATGCACCTGCATAGAAGGAAGATGGATTTTCTTTTTTGCCCACCGGCAAGAACCAAAATGTTAAACCTGTCTTGACAAAGCTGGTGGTCTCACCTGAAGCAAAGGCTGTGGGATAATACCCGGCATGAACAGAGATTTGGTGAAAGCGGTATTCCGCACCGATGGAAGGATTTCGGAACCCATTTATGCTGATTTCA
>JANPKZ010000162.1:0-1670 GCA_031426295.1 Saprospiraceae bacterium | reverse complement strand
GAAAATCAGTCTGTTATCGGTCACATGTACAAAAGCTGGGTACTGATTTTAGCAATTGCAGTCTTACTGCCATTGAGGCTGCTGCCTATGGGGTATGCAAGTCCGGGCCTGCCTATGTTACCCTTCCTTCCTGCTGCTATTTCCCTGATTACCTGTGGTGAGCTTGTCCTTAATAATCCTACAATTTCTCCTTCAGGTCCATTTTGTCCCGGGCAGACTGTGACGATCACATTTACAGGCACTAATTTACCTGACGCTGAGACTATTGATGTCTTCATGGGTAATGTTAATAATTACAATCCATTTTCAGGTGGAGGAACTATGATAGGTTCCATACCGATCGATTATAGCTGTTCGACATGTCCTTCTATCGAAGGGATTATGGCAGATCCTTGTATTACTGTTCCTATAGTATCTCCCGTGGGGGAAGAGGATAATGAATTTGTGGTTTTATCATCTGGCTGTGGATTTAATGTATCAAGTCTGATATTTAACTTTGATATAAATAATAATTCAGGAGGTGCAGTGAACAGCGATATTGGATCTGTTAATTGCCCATTCTTAGCTTCACCCAATGCTGCCCTCCTTGCACAACTTGCTGCAAGTACCAATTGTGGCACTCTAATAAATGCTGCCGGACCTTCAACCACAATTCCGCCAGGAGCAATAGTTTTAATTTTCACCGATATTGGAAATCCTGACGTTCCGTATAACCTTGATGCATTGTGTCAAAAAGGAATGGAAATTTATGTTTTGCAGAATTCGTGTGAAAGAACCCTTGGAGGGTTTACAAATAATCCTGGATCACTTAGAACATATAGTATATCTGTAGGTGCCTGCACAGATCAGGTAAGTTGGAATTTTGATCCGTTATACCCAAATCCCTCGATAACTTCAGCATCTGTATGGCGCGATGAAAATGGTGCATGGAGCTATATTGCTGATTGCACATCAGTACCTTATGCCAGCACAGATTTTCCTGATATTCCCATTACCACTGCTTCATTAACCTATACAATTCCTGCAGGTATTTGTGGTGCATCGACAGGATCGGTTACTCAATATATTTCAGGAATGGTAGATATTCCAGGTCCTTGCCTGAATATGATCTATACACCACCTTCTGCATCCGGCGCATCATTTACAGTTGCGTGTCCGGTGGTAATTACTCCAGCTGGACCATTCTGTATTTCAGCACCTGATGTAACATTATCAGCAACTCCAGCAGGAGGAACATGGTCTGGGCCTGGAACAAATGCTGCCGGTGTCTTTGATGCCAGTGCTGCTGGTGTAGGTACGCATACGATCACTTATTTTTCTCCTTCATGCGGATCTTCAGGCACGACCATGATCACAGTGACTAGTGGAAATATCGTAATTGACCCAAATACTGTCATTCCGACTGCCGTGGATTGTATCGATCCAAATACAGGTCAAATATCCGTCGACTGGTTTTGGCCTGCTGTTACAGGCGGATCTGGAAATTACACTGTAAACTGGGACTTTCTTGGTGCAGCCGGTGATGAAACATTTCCTGATGATGGCAATAGTGTTACACTTGGGTTGAGTGGTGTGGCAGCTGGTTTCTACATGTTGACGATCATGGATGATGCCGGTTGTTCTGCATCCATCACAGTTGAAGTAGGAGTTCAGCCACCTTTTGATTATTC
>JANPKZ010000161.1:0-2127 GCA_031426295.1 Saprospiraceae bacterium | reverse complement strand
GGCGAAAGTGCAGCATATTGAGCACTACGGTTGACCGTGGTATATTTCCATTCATCATCAGCACCTGCTAACGTATACGCAAAATTCAGCTTATCTGCATTTGTATAATGTACCGCTGTAAAATCAATAGAAATATTTTTTTGTGTGTGATCCAGATCCAGCACGGCATGATTCAAATCAATAAACTGTTCCTGGTTATTGACATAAATTTTGTCCAGCACCGGAAGTGGTGCATCCGTTCTATTTATATCATTTTTTGTCGATACAAAAACAAGTCTATCTGCCATGCCTAGTATCAAATGGTCCGTATGCGAATCAAAAGCTACCTCTAAAGATTCATTAGCATACCCCTCTGACTGGAAGAGGATATTGGAAACAGAGTGGTTAGCATTATTACTAAATTTTGTCATCCCATATTCACTGGATAGCCAGAGATTGTTTTCATTATCGGCATGGATCGAGTGAACATAATCACTCAGCAAACCATGTTCACGTGTAAATTGAGTAATACTATCAGTCTGATAGTGATAGCGCACCAATCCATCCCCAAATACCGTGCTCAGCCAGAGAGATCCATCCTCCCCGGGGAGAATCGATACAATACCTTTATTTACGAAGAAATTGTAGTTGCGAGAACCCTTAGGGTATGACGTCCAGCGATCTTCTTTCTTTTCGTAACATAGAATTCCACCACCCACTACCGAAATCATCCACAAGCGTCCTCTATCATCTTCGGTAATAGAAGAAATCCTGCCATTCTTTCCGATCTCACTAAATTGCCTGATGGTCTCATCGGATATTTGCTCGGTATGACCAGATGCCGGCTGATAACAATATAGATGAAACGGTTCCCTTGTCCCGATCCATATGTTGTCATCATTATCTCTAAAGAGCATGTTGATGTTAGCACTGATTATTCCCGGAGATAAAAAAGAAGCATGATGGAAAGTCTCTGAGATGGGATCAAACAATTGTATACCATGTGTGCTGCCGATCCATATTTGGCCAGAAGGATCTTCACATAGTTCTGTCAATATTGACTGTTCATGTGCTGGTACCGGGAAATGTGTAAAATTTTCTTTGTTTTTATCAACTGCGACCAACCAACCATTATCATAAATGCTGTAGATTTTCCCTGATCCGGCAATGATTACGTCAGAGCATCCCTCAGATATGCCCGGAGGGATCACGACAAGATCGTTTTGCGTTTTCAAATTATTCAATTGGAACAAACCGTATCCGCCTATCCAATATTGGTGATCGTCAGTGCGGATCATGGAGATACTACTTATGTGTGCGGCATGATCATCGGCTGCATTTTCGGGTTGTCCATCTGGCATGGATACCTGCCTGTACGCCATCGTCCGTGTATCCATTTCATAACAAATTCCACCGATCGTAAAAAGTAAGGTTCCATGAAAAGTTTGTAATAATGCATTGACAGTTCTTGTCTCACCAGCTTCAGGCAGATTAAAATACTCATGAAAAATCTTTCCTGATAACAGATCAAATTTTATAAGGCCTTCTCCCCACGGACCAAGCCAAAGTGTGTTATTCTTTTCGTCAAACAGGAAGGATCTTATGAAACTATACTCCAGGTACGGCAAATTTTCAGGATTGTAATTCCGGTTATATACTTTTTCAGCAGCAAAGTCAATGATCTGCAATCCGGAATCATCTGTCGGCAGCCAAAGTCTGCCTTTTTGGTCCATGTACCAATTTTCATACATGCTTAAGTTACCCCTGATGGACTGAGCCCATTCCAGATCTGTAAAACGGAACAGATAATTTAAATCGCGGTCAAGCACATCAATTTCACCACTGTGGTTCATCCAGATACGATCCTCAGGATCCTGAAATAAACTTGATACGAGGGTGCCTGATCCCGCTTTTAAAGGAGTAAATTTTATTTTTTCATTTTCGAATTGGCCCGTCTTTGTATTGAGGACAGAAAGACCACTACCCGTTGCAAATAACATGAACCCTGGCTGATACTCCAGGATATCAAACACCTTATTGTGCGAAAGACTGTTGGGATTATTTTTTTCTGTAAAATATTTTTTAAACTGGAAACCATCAAACCGATTTAGTCCTTCTTTCGTACCCAGCCACAAAAATCCCCTGCTA
>JANPKZ010000160.1:0-11253 GCA_031426295.1 Saprospiraceae bacterium | reverse complement strand
TAAGGAAGCCACCATACGCGAGCAAGCCATTGAAATGATCGTATCAGAAGGATTCGATGGCTTCAGTATGCAAAAACTCGCCAAAGCCGCAAATGTTTCACCCGCCACCATCTACATCTATTTTAAAAATAAAGAAGACCTCCTCAATAATCTATACAACCTCGTCAACCAAACATTCACCAACGTAGCGCTCGAAAATTTTAATCCCCTTTCTTCCCTCGAAGATGGCCTGTGGCTCCAATGGAAAAACCGCATGCGTTTCATTCTCGAATTTCCGACCTACTACAAATTCATGGAACAGTTTAAAAACTCCCCGCTGATCCACCACAAAGACGTCCAGGCCACTGAGTTTCGCGACAACATGAGAATGTTTGTAATGAATGCCATCAACCGTGGAGAAATGGCCCGCATGGAATCAGAAATTTTCTGGGCCATAGCGTACGGACCTTTTTATGCCTTATTGAAATTCCACATCCACGGCAAAAGTATGATGAGCAGTGAATACAAAGTAACAGACGCGAAAATGAAAAGTATGCTCAAACTTGTAGTAAAAGCCCTCCATCCCTGACCCTAACCCATAACCCAATAACCATGGTCTTAACAACTGAAATCCTGGTATTTAAAACCAACATTCAAACCGACGATCACCTAACCCAGGTCCGCTCCATTCTCTCGCCATTGTCAGCAATCCGCAGATGGAATGTAGATACAGATGATCGTGATTGTGTCCTCCGTATCGAGGCGATTGAACTTTCATGCGCACAGATCATTCATTTACTCACCAATGCCGGCTTCCACTGCCAGGAACTTGACTAATTCTGTATGCAAGAAATTACCTCAACACTTACTGCCGAGAGTGCAGGTCATCCGATTAAACCACCTGCATTCACTTCTTACCAGGTTTTTATCATTGCCTTGCTGGCGCTACTTCAGTTTACGATCATCCTGGACTTTATGATCATCTCACCCCTGGGTGATTTGCTGATGAAAGAACTGAATATGAGTACATCCCAGTTTGGATCAGTTGTATCAGCATACGCTATCAGTGCTGGTATCTCTGGATTTTTAGCCGCAGGATTTGCAGATAAGTTTGACCGAAAAAAAATACTCCTGTTCTTTTATACAGGGTTCATCATTGGTACCATCTTTTGCGGACTGGCGGTGGATTACAATTCGTTGTTCCTGGCACGGATTATTACAGGTGTTTTTGGGGGAGTCGTTGGTTCCATTTCGATGGCGATCATAACTGATGTGTTTCAAATCAATCAGCGTGGCCGGGTAATGGGATTTGTACAGATGGCTTTTGCAGGAAGTCAGATCCTGGGTATTCCCATTGGCTTGGTATTGGCCAATAGATGGGGATGGCATTCCACTTTTTATATGGTCGCCGGATTAGCTTTGGTAATTGCCATCGTGGTAATCATACGACTAAAACCACTGACAGCGCATCTGGGTCTACAGTCCGATAAAAATGCGCTGCAGCATTTATGGCATACGATCCAGAAGAAAAATTATCGCGTAGGCTTTTTAGCAACGGCCATTTTATCGATGGGTGGTTTTATGCTGATGCCCTTTACCAGCGCCTTTCTGGTAAATAATGTCAATATCGCACAAACTCAATTGCCGATCATCTTTTTATTTACGGGGATATCCAGTATGATCATCATGCCCATCATCGGACGGCTCAGTGATAAGATTGATAAACTAAAATTATTTGCCATAGGCTCCGCTATAGCCAGTGTCATGATCCTGGTATATACCAATTTGACTCCTGTCCCTGTCTATATTGTCATCATCGTCAACATGATCCTCTTCATGGGGATCATGAGTCGGATGGTTCCGGCTACTGCACTCAATTCCGCTATCCCCGAAGCCTACGATAGGGGTGCTTATATGAGTATTAACTCATCCCTTCAACAGATGGCCGGGGGACTGGCTGCGATATTTGCCGGGTTCGTAGTAGTGCAACAGACAAAAACAAGCCCACTCGAACACTTTAATATCCTCGGCTTTGTCATGGTCGGCTTTATGATTTGGTGCCTTTACCTTGTCTACCGCGTCAGAGAAATTGTCAAAGCAAAAAGTCTGGCGTCCCCAGAAAAATAATCCGGACACTTGATCATAGCACTAAAGCTATTTTGGTGAACATCTTTTTAGTCCTGCGCCGGCTCTGCTGATAATGCCCTGAACAAAATCAGGCTTTTAACGTTACTATAACTTCTTAACCACCTAATACCTTTGGTTGCTGGTGGATATAGAGCTGATTTAGGATCATAAAAATTGTATAACACAATACTATGATCCTGTAAGGATCGAACAAACCTTTTCAACCACCTTTGTTTATTAATTTAAAAAAAATCAACATGACGACGTTAGTGAACTTTCGAAAAAACCTACTCGCTGTACTTTGTGCCAGTGCCATGCTACTGAGCTTTGGATCTTGCAAAGAAACTGCAAAAACAACGGATACTGAAGAAGTAGCCGAAGATCTTAATAAGCCAAATGATGATATGTCCAAAGAAAGGGATGAAGAGTTTATGATGAAGGCATCAGAAGCTAATCTTGGAGGAATAGCTTTGGGTCAACTTGCTGTTCAAAAAGCAACAAATCCTGAAGTAAAATCTTTTGCCCAAATGGTAGTAGATGCTCATATGAAATCTCAATCTGAACTGACAGCACTGGCAGCAAAAAAATCAATTGCTGTTCCGTTGGCAGCTACTCAGGATGTGCAGGATGCTGTTAAAAATATGAGCGATAAAACCGGTCTTGACTTCGACAAAGATTTCAGTGACAGGATGGTAAGAGGTCACAAAGATGCCATTGACAAATATGAAAATATGGCTAATAATGACAACAGTGATGCAGAAATCAAGGCATGGGCTTCTTCCATGTTACCAAACCTTCGGACACACCTTCAGCAGGCTGAAACAATCCAAAAGAAAATTGCTGAAATGAAATAAATTATTGTGCCAGGCACTCAGCCTGCGAACAGTCAGAAAAGAGCTCAGGTGAATCCTGCGCTCTTTTTCTGTTTTAGAGCATAAGGGAGCCGTTAAAAATATTTCTTGCTTTTTTCTAAAATTTTGTATATATTTATTTAAAGCATAAACCCTGCTCCAAAAAAAATTACATCGCTGGTTTTTGATACTTCTGTAGGAGGAAGGTTATCATCGTCGTTACCCTGGCAAGCATTGCATTCGTATGCGGTCATGTCAGAGGGAATTGATGATGAGCATGAAATATTATTGTCATCATGTCATATCCTTCTTTTGTAAACTTATTAACCTTTTAAATCTAATGGTTATGAAATCCCCCAAATTTTTCCCAACCAGTACATCCGAATCATCGGATAATAAAAATTTTAAAAACAGAATACTTAAATGCTAATATTATCGGTTTCGGAACATTAACATATATTATAAGATTGTATTAATGATTTCGGAAATCGTGTAACATCACCCTATACTGATCTCCTGCATATTTGCAGCAATAGCATAAACCCTGCTCCACTAACAAACTCAACGCCGGAATTAAAACACCTCGCAGGAGGTCAGATATTGGTATGTCTGGTCCTGATGTGATTGTCATGCATTTTCCATTTTATCTCAGTGGTAATATGGTTACCCTGCGCAATTTGTAACATACGTAATGAGTGCCCACTCAATTTGCATAACCCATTTTTTACTCGCATAACCCATTAATAACCCCTTTATGAAAAAGAATCTTTACCCTCCTATCACACGAGGCGATTGTCGAAACGAAAGAAGATCTGCTACCCCCGGATCATCTGCCACTACTAAAAGAAATACTTTCTACTTCTCTTTATTCCTGAAAAGTCTATTTTGTATTCTCTCATTCAGTATTCCTATGGCTGTTAATAGCCAGTCATCAGACTGTATTATCAACGATGTGTTAAATGACGGAGACGATCTCTGGTCAGAACAATGCTACCTCGGAAATGATTGCGAAGAACAAGGCAATCCTTGTCAGGCAAATGATGTAGTCATGCTTGGCGCATTTACTGCCAACGAATTAGGTGGTTCCATCATCACCTGTACCGGTACAGATCCCGTCACATTTTTATTGTGGGGAAAATTTCACAATAACACAGGCACAGATCGATATGCAGTACGCACCTGCACAGAAGTGTGGATCAATGGCATCATTGAAACAGAAGTGAATGAATGTTCTTTCGATGTTTTGCCATCCGGAACCTCTGAAGTAGTTCTTCTGGGAGAATTTACATATAGCTGTGGTGATGACATCAAGTTGCTGAATACCTGGGTAGGATGGTCCACAACACAAGCTCAGTGTACGGACGACTCCGGTCCCAATTATAGCAGTGAATGTGGTCAGTACCCTCCCGCAAAATGTTCCAAAGAACTGACGTTTATTGAATTCCTGATTCCTAATTTTTCTTTTGAATGTGGTGAGACTTCCGCTCAGGGTACTGAGATTTGTTTTACAAATTTGTCTGAAGGTGGAACAGGAACATTAACACACCACTGGGACTTTGGAGATGGAACATCTTCCACACAAGAAAATCCCTGTCATACATATGCAGGTGCTACCGGCACATATACAGTCACACTCACCTCTACGGATGTGAATGGTGTGGATGCTTCCGCAGAATTTACTGTTGACCTGGAAGAGTTGGATTGTTGTCTTCTTGACATTGCCTGTCCTTCCCCCAATGGTGGGGTATTTAGTTGTGTTGATGACTTACCTTCTGAAGATCCAGGTGTCATTGTCGTTCTTGAATCTTGTGGTACTGTAACGATTGACATTAATGATGCTACCACGGGCTCTGGTTGTCCCGGTGACACAATGTATGTAACACGCACCTACACCGTAAGTGATGGCATTAGTACTGAAATCTGTTCTCAGGTATTTCGTTTTATCGACAGCACATCACCATCGATCACATGTCCCGCCAATGTCACTGTCTCCTGTGCTGCAAATATCCCGTCACCAAATATTTCTGCAATAGTGACCTCTGACAATTGTTCCGACGAAGTGGAAGTAACCTTGTCAGCAAATGTGACTACTAATTTTATTTGTATCAACAGATATACGATCTTACGAACGTACACAGCTTACGATGAGTGTGGTAATACTTCATCCTGTACTCAATCTATTTCAGTTAATGATACTGCTGCACCTTCCATTACTTGTCCTGCTAACGTTACAGTCTCATGTGCTGCAAATGTTCCGGCAGCAAATGTCGCAGCAGTTATAACAAGCGACAATTGCGGAGGCCAGGTGTCAGTCACCTTGTCGGCAAATGTCACCACTAACTTTATTTGTACCAACAGGTATACGATTTCAAGAACGTATCTGGCCACAGACGCTTGTGGTAATACGTCAGCTTGTACACAACTGATAACAGTCAATGATATTACACCACCGTCCATTACCTGTCCTGCTAATGTGACAGTATCCTGTGCAGCAAATATTCCGACTGCTAATGTCGCTTCAGTTATTACAAGCGATAATTGTGGTGGTACTGCCTCGGTAACTGTTTCAGCTGATGTCACTTCGAATTTTATTTGTATTAACAGGTATACAGTGTCAAGAACCTATCTCGCCACAGACGCTTGCGGCAATACGTCAACCTGTACACAACTGATTACAGTCAATGATAATACGCCTCCGTCCATTACCTGTCCGGCTAATGTTACAGTGTCCTGTGCGGCAAATATTCCGGCTGCCAACGTAGCCTCTGTAATTACAAGCGATAATTGTGGTGGTGCTTCCTCTGTAACTGTGTCCGCCGATATTACCACTAATTTTATTTGCACCAACAGGTATACGGTCTCCCGTACCTACCTGGCAACAGATGCATGCGGTAATACATCAGCCTGTACTCAATTGATTATTGTAAATGATATTACGCCACCTTCTATTACATGTCCGGCTAATCTCACAGTTTCATGTGCATCTAATATTCCCACAGCCAATGTAGCGTCAGTCATTACCTCAGATAATTGTGGTGGACAGTCATCAATAACTGTTTTAGTAGATGTGACCACTAATGTTATCTGCACAAACAGGTACACCATTCTGCGAACGTACCTGGCAACAGATGCTTGTGGAAATACCTCAACATGTACACAATCTATCTTTGTAAATGATACTTCTTCACCTACAATAACATGTCCTGCTAACCTGACCGTATCCTGCGCATCCAGCATCTCCGTCCCTAATGTCAACGCGGTGATCACAGGCGACAATTGTAATGGTACTGTTACTGTATCCGCTGCAGCCGATGTTACGACTAATTTTGTTTGTGGGAACCAGTACACAGTCCTCAGGACATATATCGCAACAGACGCATGTGGCAATACAGCCGCCTGTACACAATCCATTATAGTATCGGACATTGGAGATCCTGTGATCACCTGTCCTGCCAATATTACCGTCTCCTGTGCATCTGACGTACCCGCACCTAACATATCATCCGTGATTACCACTGATGGTTGTGCGGGTCCTGTAACAGTAACAGTAGCTGCAGATATTACAACCGGATATGTATGTGCTAACACATTTATCATTTCACGGCAATACATTGCTACTGACGCGTGCGGTAATACCAGTTCCTGTACACAAACGATTACGGTGGATGATAACACATCACCAGGGATCACATGTCCGGCAAATGTGACTGTGTCCTGCGTTACGGATATACCAGCACCCAATTTTACGACAGTACAAACAAGTGATAACTGCGATGGAGAAATAGATGTCACAGTGAATGCTGATGTAACCACCAATTTTGTCTGCCAAAACTCCTACACCATCTTACGGGTATATACTGCTTATGATGCATGTGGAAATTCATCTTCATGTACACAATCTATTACGATAGATGATACAACACCTCCGACTGTAACATGTCCTGCAAATATCACGGTAACATGTACAGCTGATGTGCCTGCGCCTAATACAGCCGCAGTGTCTTCATCCGACAATTGTACAGGCAGCGTAGTGGTAACGGTGGATGCAGATGTTACAGCATCTTTTGATTGTACCAATACCTATACCTTGGAACGAACCTACACTGCAACAGATGCATGTGGTAATACAACAACATGTGTTCAAACCATATCAGTCAATGATGACGTGGCACCTCAAATTACGTGTGTTGCTGATCTGACAGTTTCCTGCTCTGAAAATATTCCCGCTGCTAATACAGCCGGCATTGTCGCAACGGACAATTGTACCGGAACTGTAGCGGTTACAGTAAATGCTGATATTACAATCAGCCAGAGTTGTGTAAATGACCTGATAGTCTCCCGGGTGTATGTAGCAACCGATGTTTGCGGCAATTCAACAACCTGTGCGCAGACGATCACAGTTATTGATGATGTTGCCCCTTCGATCACTTGTCCATCTGATATTACTTTATCATGTTCATCCTCGATACCTGAGCCAAATGTAGCTTTAGTTTCTGCTTCAGATAATTGCAGCGGAGGTGTTACAATCGAACACATATCAGATGTGACCGTAGGTATCCCGTGCAATTTTGTGCTGGAAAGGACCTACGGTGCATCGGATGCATGTGGAAACAGCACTTCATGCGTTCAGACGTTCACATTTAATGATACACAAGCGCCATCTATCACATTTGCCGATCCGCTGCTGGAAGGAATCCCTGTAGGGGGTACATTCAATGTACAATGTTATGGACAGGATCCAACGTGGGATCTGCCACAACTGGGTCCAAATAGCATAATTGCTTCTGATAATTGTAGTTCATTACCCCAGGTAAGTTTCACCCAGACACTGGAAGATGCCGGTGAGTGCCAGACAGATGGCTATATCAATTTATATCGGTTGTCATGGTCAGCTATTGATGAGTGCAATAATGTTACAGAAGCATTTGTCTTTATGGCATTGATTGATACCATCCCACCAGAGATTGAAGGCGTGCCTGAAGATGTGACTATTAGCGGTAGTGAACTTCCGGAACCTCCAAGTGTATTTGCTACTGATGGTTGTCTTTGTGCATGTATCATGTTGCTGGAACAATCAACATTATCCGAAGGCTGTCTGGATGGCCAATTTGTGGTCAGGACCTGGCAGGCAATGGATGATTGTGGAAATGTAACAACCGAATCACAACGTATTACCATCCAGGATAACACAGGGCCATCCCTCTTGCTGTCTTTACCTGAAGAACTTTCAATCGTCGATGGTAATGTCATATTGTACGAATGTGAGCGTGGCGGAATTCCTGCTTTCTATGATGATCTGGATGAAACAAATCTGGCGTACTCTGATATGAGTGGACCAGTGCAGGTAGACTTTATACGCGAAGGAATCCATCCAACCAATTGTGAGTTTGCCGGATTTGTAGAAGAACAGGTATTTACATGGGAAGCAGTTGATCAATGTGGCAATACTTCATCATTGAGTTTTACTGCACGCTTGATCGATCAGACAGAACCTGTCATAACAGGCGTGCCTGAACTGGCATGTATTGATGATCCGGTCCTTGAATTGGCAGAGGCAACTGATAATTGCAACGAAGCCTCTCTTAGATTCTGGGATGTAGCGATTCCAAATCCATGTGGTGAAGGATTAGCCATGAGGAGAACTTATGAAGCATATGATGGTTGTGGAAATATGTCAAGGGACACGGCGATCCTGACACCGGACGATAATAGTAAGCCTGTCATCACATTTGCTCATCCATTGTTAGAAAATATCAGACAAGGTGATACGATCACTTTAAATTGTCAGTCGCACTCTGGTCAATTGACAACATTTGATTCGGCATCCATCCATGTATCTGATGCATGTGCACAGGGAGTGACAGTGGAGTTTGGAGAGAAAATGGTTGTGGCTGACGATTGTGTCAGGGATGGAAGGCTTGGTCTTGCAGAATTGGTTTGGACAGCCACTGATGCGTGTGGAAATTTCAGTACCGTTTCTGTTATGGCGAATATTATTGACGATTCGGGTCCTGAGTTTCTCAACTTTGAAAAAGAGATCAGTGTGGGTTGCCATGAGGAATTATCACAGCCTGAAACTGCAGATAATTGTAGTGAAGTCATTGTTACCAGCAGAGATAGTATTGTTGCCGGACCTTGTGTATATGAATATGACCTGATCAGGATGTTCTCTGCAGTTGATGAATGTGGAAATGAAAGTCGCACACAACAATTGGTGCATGTTGGAGACCAGGGACCTGTTCTGGAAGGTGTTGTAGCAGAATTATGTGATGACCTTTCCATTCCAAAAGTAACTGGCTTTGATGCATGTGCGGATGTATTCGTAAATGTTGCAATGGTTCAGGATACCCTAAATAATACATGTCGGGAAGGCCTGGTGATCCGGCGTACGTGGAGTGCTGTTGACGCCTGCAATCATACTACAACGATTGAACAGTTAATCGTAATAGGCGATAACACAGCTCCTGAAATACTGGTACCTACTAATTCTATAATTCGGGATTATGTGGATTTGCCTGAGATTCCTGTAGTTCTGTTATCTCAGTCTGATATTCTTGCAGCACTGGATGATCTCCAATCGAACAGTGTATTTGTGCTTGATAATTGTGATGAAGAAATAGCGCCGCTTTTTACAGTAGATGTTATTGTCTCAGAAAATGTTCAGGCAGACGGATATACAGAACAAAGGACATATTCCTGGGTAGCACGTGATATTTGTGGAAATGAAAGTTCAGTGAAATTCACTATATACATACTGGACGACATGCCACCTGTATTTGAATTACCTGATGATATCACAGTTATCTGTGCTCCATTACCATCACCATCTCACATGCTGCCTGAAGAAGCAGGAGAAGAGATGAGTGTCACATTTACTGAGTCCATTGAACCTGGTGATGAAGCCGGTGAATTTATCGTCACCCGTACATGGATTGCTACTGATATGAGCGGTAATTCATCCGTCAGAGTACAACATATCCGATGGATACCTGATAGTTTCCTTGCTTGTGAAATCATTACACCTGAAAGCGTTGAATGTAATACGCACGGAGTTGTCATTTCGAGTGATGTTACAGGAGGATTTGATCCGTTCACCTATTTTTGGGTGATAGAAGGTGATGAATGTTTTATCCAGGCAGGTCAGGGTACTCCTGAGATCACAATCTATGTAGGCTTTTCAGAGATCACAATTACATTATATGTCACTGATCTGTATGGTTGTACCACTACCTGTGCGTCAATACTTGATTGCAATCAGGTAGCACATGGATTTGTAATCGGTGCAGGTAGTAACAACCCGGGAAGTCAGGCAAGCGAAATATTTACTTCGCAGACATTCCCGGCTATTGAAACCGGTGATATGATCAATAACGTCAGCGTATGGCCAAATCCGGCCCAGGGAACATTCAGTGTAGATTTCGAATTTGCAAAATCAGCTATGGTAAATATCTCCGTTATCAATTTTATGGGTAATACCGTATTAGATGATCAGATGAAAGCATTGGCAGGCCATAATTCCAAAAAACTTGACATTTCACGATTACCGGATGGAGCTTATATCGTCAAAATAGAATCTAATGAGCATATCACAACAAGAAAGCTTATCGTGCTATCGAAAGATTAGAGGGGATTGAACACAAGCATTCTTTTAGGGCTTTTCGGCGATGAAAAGCCCTTTTTTTTTGCATCCGGTATGGTAGCTTCGCAGGATGAAAATCATAAGCCTGATCACCCTGCTATTCTTGTCTGCTACCATTACAGCACAATGGCAGGCAATCACATATAAGGATAAATTGACATTTAGTTTTCCAGGGCCACCAGAGATCCTTGATACCCTTCGTACACGCACGTACTTTTACCAGGCAAGCGATGCAGTGCTCTTTTGTAACATTGCCAGGGATCCGAATCCGGGTGTGATCAGTTCGGATGAAGCGCTGGAAATCAAATTTGATAGTGTCATTCGTACCATCTATCCAAGGCTTGGAAATCACCAGGAACAACTATCCGTGACCGTCAATTTTAAGGGTGTTAAAGCCCGCCATTTCAAGGCAATAGCTGATGCGTACAAGGGCTTCCCATATTTTGAAACCTACACACTTTTTATTGGCAATGAACAATTTCAATTCAATGCACTGACCAAAAGTCCTGAGTCAGAAGTTTCAAAAACATTTTTTGATTCCATAATTTTTCATGATTCCGTAACAAGCGCCAATGATGCTACTATGGCAACCTCACCTCAGGACAGGGGGAAAGTTTTTAGCACACTTCTCCCGATTGGCCTTGGCATCCTTCTGAT
>JANPKZ010000159.1:0-2641 GCA_031426295.1 Saprospiraceae bacterium | reverse complement strand
TTACGTAAAGGCTGCAATCAATACGTAAGCCTGCCGGACTAAATCAACTCAGTAAACAAAAAGATTTCACGTTTGAAATCTGTACATCATTCACATGGCCTCTCGTTAATAGGGTCAAAGGATGGGATATGTGGTTTCAACTGGCAAGCCTGGCGAAGCTGGTGGTCTGCAATTATGACGTCGGCTAACTGAGTACTTTCATTTTGTATTGCTGTACAATCCAGATCCTCAGTTGCCGGACAATGGATCAGAATAGCAAGGTTGATCAGGAAGGGTAGCAACATCCGGATCTGGGGCAACAGGATGGCTGTCATTAGTTTTGTTTTCATTTTTCAGGTGATTTGGTTACAGGTTACATTCAGACTTTCATAATTAGAATTTCTGTTTTTACGCTTTTTTCATATTTATGAATCAAAAGTGCTGGTTTCCAACACCTTACCTTAATTGAAGAATTTTGAATATTTCTTTAAAAATGAGCTATTTTCAAATGCCATAATTTATTTAAATTATTGAAAATGAATATTTTAAGTGGTCATGTTGCTTAAAAATATTTTCTGTATCCACCTCGACTAAACAACCAATTCACCAGAGATGGCTTTCTGATCAAAAACTCCCTCCCAACCATTTTATATAAATTAGAGTTAACAAACCAATCACCCAACGGCCTGACAGCCAGTCCATGAGACCGAGAAGCCTGATCAATTCTGGTATATCTCTTTACCTGTCCTACCTCTACAAGCAGTTGCAGCAGGCAGAACAGGATATCCACGTCCATCAGGAAAAGATGCTCAGGTCCTTTATTCAGAAGGCAAAACGCACAGAAGTCGGAAAGGAATTTGGCTTTAAGACTATAAGCAGTTACAAGGACTTTGCCGCCCAGGTCCCCATCCGCAGCTACGAAGAGATCCGCGACCAGATCCTGCGGATGATGACCGGCGAAACGAATATCCTCTGGCCCGGCCTCGTTACATGGTTCGCCAAATCCTCCGGGACTACCGGCGATAAAAGCAAGTTTATCCCCGTTACCACCGAGCACCTAAACCACACACAAACCCGATCCGGCTGGTATACATTGGCACTCCTCTACCATCGGAAACCAGACATCCGTGTATTCGCAGATAAAAACCTGGTTCTGACAGGAAGCATCTCAAAGACACCTCACCCGGATATCCGCTACGGCGATGTGTCCGCGATCATGCGTCATCATATGCCATGGATCGGCAGGCCATTTTTCACCCCGAATTTTAAGACCACACTCATGCCCGAGTGGGAAAAGAAGATCGAGATCATGGCAGAGGTCACCCGCAAACAAGATGTGGGAGTTTTTGCAGGCGTCCCCACATGGATGCTGGTCCTTATTCGTCGCATCCTCGAAAAGACCGGCATGGACCATATGCACGAAGTCTGGCCTCATGCCTCAGCGTACCTCCATGGTGGCGTAGGCTTCGGACCTTATGAAAGCCAGTTTAAAGAAATGTTTCCCAACGGCGATTTTGCCTTCCAGGAAATCTATAATGCTTCAGAAGGATATTTCGGTGCCCAGGATACCAACGACCGGAAAGAAGGACTTCTCCTGTTCCCCGACAATGGCATCTTCTATGAGTTTATTCCCGAAGGCCAGTGGAATCATCCATCACCTGAGGCGATCCCCCTCAAAGATGTCGAGCTCGACAAGTCTTACGCCATGGTCATCACGACCAACGGAGGCTTGTGGCGCTATAAGATCGGCGACACCGTAAGCTTTACATCACGGGATCCATACCGAATCCGTATCACGGGCCGCACCAAACAATACATCAACACCTTCGGCGAAGAGGTCATGGTAGATAATACCGACAAAGCTGTCGAACTCACTTCCAAACTTTTGAATGTGATGGTTGCGGATTATACAGTAGCTCCCATTCACATGTCTGTCAATGGTCGCGGCGGTCATCACTGGCTGATGGAGTTTGATAAGCCACCCCGCGACATCGAAGAATTTGCTAATGTCCTCGATGAGCAACTGAAATCCCTCAATGGTGATTACGAAGCGAAACGTTACCAGGGCATGGCGCTCGATCGACTTACTCTCACTGTTCTTCCGAAAGGAACATTCAATCGCTGGCTTCAGAAAGTCGGTAAAGCAGGCAGCCAGGCGAAGGTGCCACGGTTGTCAAATGATCGCTCCTATCTCGAAGCGATCCTGAAACTGGTGAGTCATCCGCTCACCGAAAAAAGCTAGTACGACCCCTTCAGGGTCGGCGTACTCCATGTGTCTTTTTTCAACCACGGGTTGCACCCGTGGCTAATGATATGCAAGCCCTTCAGGCTTGAATCGCGGTGATGGAAGAACAACCCCTTCAGGCTTGAAGCGCGGTGATGGATGAAAAAGCACTTGAGGGTTGAAGCACGGTTATTGATGAACAAGCACTTCATACTTGAAAGTCCTATCTGA
This sequence comes from Saprospiraceae bacterium, assembly GCA_031426295.1. GTDB lineage: Bacteria > Bacteroidota > Bacteroidia > Chitinophagales > Saprospiraceae > Opimibacter. The sequence goes on along the minus strand of JANPKZ010000159.1, from coordinate 207 downwards.
TCCTGAAGGGATCGCACATCAATAACCATGGGTAGGAAAAATAGAGGACGCAGTCCGGATTTTTCCTACCCATGGTACTGAAAGACCTCACCTCTTCCGCCAACCCTGAAGGGGTTGTACTGCGTCTCGTATAGCACCTGTCGTCCCATCCCCCTATCTTCCTCCCATGGAAGAAAACTCCAACCTCCCGGAAACCTTCAACAAACT
>JANPKZ010000158.1:0-4347 GCA_031426295.1 Saprospiraceae bacterium | reverse complement strand
GGAGATCCATGACTTGAAAGTTTCTACTGATACGTAGTAATAGTCCTTGCCATGAACTTCATGCGGACGTTTATCACGCGTAGTGGCAGAAACAGAAAAGCAGCAGGATGGAAAGTGTGCCAGGATATGTTTGACAATGGTTGTCTTTCCTGAGCCACTGGGTGCTGTGAATACAATAAGCTTGCCAGGCAAGGTCATACAATATTCGCCAGTTGTTCCTTAATTTTCTCCAGCTCGTTTTTCATATTGACGACGAGGTGTTGCAGCGGGCTCCATTGGGCTTTGGCGCCAAGTGTATTGATTTCTCTGCCAAGTTCCTGTGCGATGAAATTCAGTTGTTTTGACTTCATCTCCATATTACCTGATAAGGTTTGGAGGAAGAAAGTGCAATGCTGCTGCAATCTGACTTTTTCTTCATTGATATCCAGGCGATCGAGGAAATAGATCAGTTCCTGTTCGAACCGGTTGGTGTCCACCTGGTCACCATTGAGATATTCATCCAGTTTTTGTTTCATGCGGGTGCGTACATGAGCAAGGCGTTCTTTGTCAAAAGCATCGATGCTTGTGCACATGTCATGGATCGCGGTAGAGGACTGGAGGAGGTCGTTGTACTGGCTCCGGCCTTCATTTTCACGAAACTTGATCAGGTTATCTATCGATTCATTGACGGCATCCAGGATGGCACTCCAAAGGGTGCTGTCAATTTGGGAGGTAGAACCTGACTTCAGGATATTCGGCAATTTGAGGACTTCATGCAGGATCTGGTCAGCACCTACGCCGAGGCTTGAGGCGATTTCAGAAAGCTGGTTGAAGTGTTTGCGAATGAGGGCTCGATCATAATCGAGGTCATCCATGGCGAGATCCCCTTCGAAAGAGATCGCCATTTCCAGCTTACCGCGTTGTGTGCGGGCGAGAACGTGGTTGCGTAATTCAATTTCTTTTTCGCCCAGGCTGACGGGCAACTTGATCCGCAGATCCGTCACTTTACTGTTGAGGGATCGGATTTCGGAGAGGACTTTCATGTCATTGTAATCTGCACTTCCCCTGCCGTAGCCTGTCATTGATTGAATCATGGGGCGAAGATAAATTATTTAGGCGGAGGCGAAGGAGGAGGGGAAGGGGGAGGCGAAGGGGAAGGGGGAGGCGGAGGCGAAGGAGGAGGCGAAGGGGAAGGAGGACGCGAAGGAGGAGGCGAAGGAGGAGGCTACGGACTTATTGAGTTTGGGAAATTTCATCAGGATTGTTTATCCGTCAATGATACTTGCCCTCAGGATAGAAATTTCAAACTTTAATAATCACACATCCGGGAATTTTGCATAATCTGAACGACTACGGTCTACGTATTTGTCACTTAGATCTCAATGCTTATTTATTTGACTTAGTCTTTGCTCTTTGCGCACAATTCCCTGCTTTTACCATACCGAAGCTTCATCCTCAGTCTTTCCCTATACCTAAGCTTTTGCCTTATCCTCCGCCTCCGCCTTCGCCTTATCCTCAGCCTCAGCCTCATTACCAACCACTTATAATCGCATAAGCAAAATAAAAATATGTAACCCCATGATATTTTATCGGAAGTAATTATCGAACTTTGCCCTCCCGATTTGCCGGAATGTTGGCATAACTTACTATAAATCAGAGTAATGAGAAAAGCAGATTTGGTTAACACCATCGCGGAAAAAACAGGCGTCCCGAAAGTAGACGTCCTGGTGACCATGGAAACGTTCTTTTCCGAGATCAAAAGTTCTCTTTCCAAAAATGAGAATGTGTATATCCGCGGATTTGGCTCCTTTATTACGAAGAAGCGGGCTAAAAAGGTCGGACGACACATTAAAAACAACGTGTCCATTGAGATCCCGGCTCATTACATCCCATCCTTTAAGCCTGCAAAGATATTTGTAGACGAAGTAAAGGATGGCGTAAGACCCACCGAGTAACCCTTGGCCATGAAACGGGAGCAGATCCTGTATATAGCTGGCGCTCTTATATTATTAGCAGTCCTCTATTTCGGATTTGATACAGTACCATCAAAACAAAAGGAACTCGAAAAGTCGAGAGTCCTGTCAGGAAAAGAATTTGACATCCATACCCTCCAGGAAGACGCCCGGAAGACACTGGAACCCGATGAGCTGACCCAACTGGAAAGCCTCGAGTCCCAGGTTCAGTTTGCCAACGTGGATTCCTTAAAAGTCCCTGCCCTCAAAATGCTTTCAGGCTTCTGGTTCGACCATAAAAAGCCCGTTTTGGCAGGAACCTATGCAAAACAGGTAGCAGACATCACCCAGGATGCAGATAGCTGGTCCATCACCGGAACCACTTTCGCTTCTGCGCTGAGCCAGGCTGATCTGGATGCAAAAATGAAAGAGGATGTCAGAGATCAGGCGGTTGCCGCCTTTGAAAATGCCATTTCGCTCGAGCCTTCAGTTATCGAACACAGGGTCAACCAGGCCTTATGTTTTATCGAGACACCGGATGTCGCCCAGCCAATGAAAGGAATTCAGATGCTGGCAGGCATGGCCACCAGTTATCCGGAGTCACCATTGCCACCTTATCACCTGGCACGACTGGCAGTACGGACGGGACAAATGGAGCGTGCAGAGGAACGGATCGAACAGGCCCTGAAAATAGATTCAACGAATTCGAAAATTGCCTGTTTGGCAATAGAGATATACAAGACGGTCAACAAACCTGCAGAGGCAAAAGCGCTGGAGGGGAGATGTGCCGGAGAGAAGTAGACATATATTTTAAAAAAACATAATTTCTATTAACATGCCTTGCGGTAAGAAAAGAAAAAGACATAAAATCGCTACGCACAAGCGTAAGAAGCGTCTGAGAAAGAACAGACACAAGAAGAAGAACAGATAGTATTTTTTAAAAACCGGCATACAGCAGTCCGATGTCCATTGCGTAGCAACTTGCAAAAAGACCGCCCACTGGTGATACTGAGCTTCTTCGATAAAAATAAGTAGCCGGGCTTTGTCCCGGTTACCTCCTTTCTCAGCTTCCCGGTGTAGCATCGCGATTAAATAACGATATACCCTATTGCCGTCAATCAATACCTGTTCCCAGCCGGCATGGCCGGATGTGAGTGAGACCATTGTTTTGATTTCCCTTTGAGGGCTACGACTGCTAATATGCCACGGAGCATATAGGGTATTTTATGGACAAAGAATTAATCGTCCAGGGGTCACCCACCAAGGTGGAAATCGCACTGGTGGAGGATCAAAAGCTGGTAGAACTCCATCAGCAGAAAACCAAGACCAACTTTTCGGTTGGTGACATCTTTTTTGGGAAGATCAAGAAGATCATGCCCAGCCTCAACGCCGTATTCGTAGATATCGGCCATCGGAAAGATGCCTTCCTTCATTACACTGACATGGGTCCCAAGCTGCGGACCGTCATGAAGTTCACCGAAGACAGTATCCAGGGGACGCAACAGACCTCCCTTCTTGACCATTTTGAGTTTGAACCTGAGATCATCAAGACAGGCAAAGTCGACCAGGTCCTGAAGAAAAATGAGTCCATCCTCATCCAGATCCTGAAGGAACCCATCTCTACCAAAGGCCCAAGGCTGAGCTGCGAAATCACCATCCCGGGCAGGTATATCGTCCTTACACCTTTCACCAATACAATCGCTGTCTCTAAAAAAGTCAGCAGCCAGGAAGAACGTAAACGTCTCCAGGTATTAGTAGAATCCATCCGGCCAAAAAACTTTGGCATCATTGTGCGGACAGCCGCTGAAGGCAAGAAGACTGCCGATCTACATGAGGAGCTAAAAGAACTCCTCGACAAGTGGAGCCAGATCCACAAACAACTGCACAAACGCCAGCAACCTGCCAAGTTGCTCAGCGAACTGGACAAGACTTCCTCCATCCTCCGAGACATGCTCAATGATGATTTTACCAATATCATCGTCAACGACAAAGAGATCTATGACAACATCCAGGACTACCTGGATAATATTGCACCAGCTAAACGGGACATCATCTCACTCTATAAAGGAAAAAAATCGGTGTTCGATACCTATGGTGTCAACCGGCAGATCAAATCATCATTCGGGAAGACAGCCACCCTGCCCAGCGGTGCCTACCTCGTGATCGAATCGACCGAGGCCATGCACGTCATTGACGTCAACTCAGGTCCGAAAATGCAACGCAAGGACCAGGAAACTACAGCTGCTTCTGTGAATATGGAAGCCGCTGAAGAGATCGCCCGACAATTGCGCCTGCGCGACATCGGTGGCCTGATCATCATCGACTTCATCGACATGCGGAATCCGGAAAATAAAACGGAGCTGCTGCGACACATGAAGGATATGATGAAGCGTGACAGTGCACAGCATACGATCCT
>JANPKZ010000157.1:0-10299 GCA_031426295.1 Saprospiraceae bacterium | reverse complement strand
ACCACATCCACATATGTTTTCTGGAACATATTCTGGTATTCATGATCGAGCATTGAGTTGATGGCGCGTGTACGCATCCGATCGAATACATTCCACTCATCATGTTCGCCATATCCATAAATGCCTGAGCTGCCATTGTATGGGTCAAGTGCAAATTCAATCGTGTTTTGTCCTGTTTGAAAAATATTGGTACCACTCAGCGACAGGTTCATCGACATGTTTGGATTGTTGTTCATGTCACCGACCAGGTCGGCTACTTTACCGCCCCATCCTGTAGCACTTCGTGCATTGGGAAGCCCCGTCATCCATTGTTGTCCCTGGTCAGAGTGTGAGTACAGACCCAGAGGCAGTCCAACTTCTCCTTGCCAGAACTGCTCGCGTGTGGTAGGTTCTACAAGCGTACCAACATTTGAAAGAAATGCCATTTTTCCATTATTAAATAATTGCTGACTGCGGACCATGCTTGGGTGAATACCAAACAATCGTCCTCCCCCATTATCGGGAAACACAGGAAGCATATCATTTACCGGAATCGCGAGATTGGATCTCGTGGTTGCGTACTCAGCATATTCTGAAGGTGTACGCGGCATGAGCATATTGAATGAATCATTTCCGCCGGACAAATACACACACACCAGTGCTTTATATTCGGGATCAAGCATTGTGGCGCTATTGGCGAGAGCTGCTGCAGCAAAACCTTTCAGGTTTACCAGTGATGACCACATCGTGGATGCACCAATAGCAGCACAACTGGCCTGGCCAAAAAATTTTCTGCGGCTTATCGGATGATCGTTGAAACGTATTTTCATGTGAATTGAAATCTTTCGTTGTTAGGGCTTCTGGTTACTTCATGACATTATAATCCGGAGAGATCATTATCAGGTATAAAGCGAGACGTACGCGCTGCTCCCGGAAATCACCTTCATACATGGGATACAATGACTCCTTGATAATCTCGCGGGTTCGTTGTGAAAGACTTCCATGTGTAAACATCATATCCAGCCGGTTGACCAATATTTCAGGATCCCACGCAAGCTGCCGTAGCGCATCGATATTGACAGATACATATGGATTTTCATTTTCCCAGTCATCCATCACATATCCCCATACGGCCCAGTCATTTACCCTGTTGATATACTCAACACTGGTGCGAGAATTATGTATCTGAAATTCCGGTGCGACAAGATCATTGTCAGCAATCGCTCCGATGGGTTGATAATCAGGAAGGAAAAAATTAAACACAGTTCTCGATGCCAGTGGCATTTGATTCGTTGCTTCATAAAATCCATAGGATACATTCCAAAAGCGATTGTAGATCTGTTCCATCGGCATGGCCTTGGTAAAATGTGTGTATCGTGTAAAAGGCTCACGCAATTTCCCAAAATCATCTGCACTCAATGCTTCACATGTACGTGCTTCAGGATCTAAGAGGATCGTTTTGATGACTGCTTTCATGTCGCCTCTTTCACCCTGGCCATTGTCTGCAAAGGCTGCAGCCACTCTGGATATGTATGCAGGAGTTGGATTCGAGGTTACCAGGCGTTGGATCAATTGTCTGCTTATGAATGGCCCTACGTTCGGATGTTGAAAGAGATGATGCACTGCATCCTGGATATCCTTTAAGCCTGCCTGGCCTGCAGGTATTTCAAAATCACCCACAATGGTTTTAGCACCCGGTTGATGCCAGTTTTCATACATGATCATTGGCTTGGTCATGTCTGCTACATAAATATCCAAACCGAAATACGGATCATCCACCCATTCGTTTTCGATGACATCGGCTACACCAAGACCCGTGAATACTTTTGCCAGTTCTTTGATGTCGGCCTGATCGTATGTCGGGATCCAGTTGCCATCAATATCTGTCTTGCGTGAACCGTCCTGGTTCAATTCATACAGTCCGATTGTAAATAACTGCATGATCTCGCGCGCGTAATTTTCATCGGGATGAATATTTTCTTCGGTGATCTCACGCGGATTATTGAGGTGACTGAGATAGTACCCCATACATGGATGTAAGGTTACTTCGTATAGTAAGTCTTCAAAATTGCCAAAAGAGTTACGAAGCAGCAGATCATAATAATCTGCAAGTCCATACCCTGCATCTCCCAGGTTGGACTCAATAGAGATGACAAAGATTTCACTCAAGGCTAATGCAACTCGCTGTCTCAGCAGATCTTCAGACTTCATGTGGTTCTCCCACCAGGTATAATTGAAGATGGTCCAGTATGGACGATCTGATACTTCTTCAGGATCACCACCATTGACGAGATACCATTCAATGACATCTGCAAAAATGTCCTGGAGCTGCACGAGCATTTCTCCTTGGGGTAATGTCATCTGGTCATCAATCCAGGGTTCGATACCCTGATTAGCTACGTCTTTGATCACATCGATGTTTGCCCCCAAGGTAGCCTGTGACAGGAAGCGTGATGCTTCCATGAGCTTGCCTTCCAGACCAATGCCGTCTATGGTTTTTGCACCAGCAGCGGTTTCGGCCCAGAATGGAGGTGTGTAATTGCTGCTGGTCGTGACCTTAATTTCCTGTGAAGGATCACTACCAAGGATTACCTGGGCAGATACATGAAGAGAAAAACAAATAAAAGACAAGCTGAAAAATAGTACGGGTTTCTTCATAATGTATTGTCTTAAAGCGGTTGGCTTGCAATTGGCTGATCATCCCCGAGGGGTATGTCTGATCAAAAATGGTGGGTGAGAAATGCAAAAGAAAGATACAATAATTAGGGATTGTGACGTCCCGATGCGCTGAAAGGCAAAAATTTATTGAAAAAGAGACCAAATCTTGCCGATACCATTGTATTTCTGCACATGCCAGTATGGCTCAGGGGTGGCACCAAAGGACTGGAAAAAATTCGCAATTCCCGGATGCATGCTTCCTTCAAAATCAAATTCGCGATTGCCACCCTGCGCTTCCATGATAGCATGATCTAACAGCAAAGCATGTGCCGACGCCGCAGACGCAGTGTCTGACCGGCCACCAGCGAGGTAATACATCACTCTTTCATCCCATCCGGTCAGTATGCCCGCAATCGCTTTTCCATTTTCAAATGCCATCTGGAGCTTGCCCAGCTGACGTTTTTTTAATTCATTCAAAGCAATGGGAAGGATTGTGGAAAACCAGAATGGTTCCTTCATGCCACGCTGTTGATAGGATGATTTGCATAGCAGGAGAAATGTATTGATGTCATCCGATTCCTCTAAGGAATATAGCGTGTCAGCCTCTTTGAGATTCCTTCTGAGACCTTCATTATATCGTTTGCGAACAGAAGCTGCATTTGCGGCAGGTGGAATGATATAGCTATACCTGACCCTACTATGAAAAGAATGCTCAGGAGGAAATAGATCAGGACCCTGTTTGAATGTCAGGTCCAGAATGGGATATGCTGGCAATGCAGTCAGTACTTCCTGGAGTGATAATGGCGCTGAAAGCTGGCTTGTCATGACGGGTACCCACTGGGTTAAAGGGGGAGAAATGATCGACCGGAGACCGCGTATTTTGGTTACGAATACAGGAAACTTGATCTCATCATGGGTGCCCGTGTGTGCCACTTTTATAGAGTGCCACTCGCCTGCACCACAAGTCGCATCGAGCCACCAGGGAGCTGCATACAAGGGTGCATATGCCTGTTGCAGGTAACAGTTCTCATATTCCTTCCTGGATTCAGCGAGCATGCAGGCAATATAAAGGTCTTCTGGTGTATAATTGAAATGTTAAACGGCATGCTGCCTTTATCAACAAACCTCTTTTTTACGTTACCCGTCTGTCAACGGACTCCTGGCTGAATAACTTCACCGGTAAAACTGACAGATGTTCGGATTTCGTAACATCTTTGCGCTTTATCTAAAATATCATCAGATGCGATTTGGATTGTTGTTAGTTACTTTTTTCTGTGTTGGTTTTTCATCACTGAAGGCTCAGTCATCCACCCAGGAAAGCTTGTGGAAGACATTAGCGAAAATCACGTACAAAAAAGAGTTTGATGAATTTCTCGGCTTTAAAATTGACAAGCCTGTCTTCAGCGAAGCCATCAAAGCGCTGGATGGAAAAGAAGTAACCGTGAAAGGATTTATCATTCCTGTCGAAGGCTATAAAGGACATAAAGAATTTATCCTTTCAGCATTTCCCTATTCCATGTGTTTTTTCTGCGGCGGCGCCGGCCCCGAATCTGTCATGGAAGTCTCCGCCATCGAACCTATAGAATATTCCACCGAAGCTATTACGATCAAAGGAAAATTAAAGCTCAACAGCGATGATGTCAATGAGCTGATGTATGCGTTGACAGGTGCGAAGCTTGTGAAATAAGGATCAAGGGAGCAAGGGAGCAAAGGAGGAAAGGCCGTATCCGGTATTCTGTATTCAGTTTTCGGTTTTCGGTATTGTGTAAATTTCAGAGTACCGTAGGTACGATATATTTGTAACAATGCAGTCAAACTCCGCCCCCCGTCTATTGTTACTGCCAGTAAATACGGATTATGAAATTCGTATCGTGATAAATGATGCCTAGATGCAGCTAAAAGCTGCTTTCAATAAATATCATTTGTATTAATCTCGGGGATATTGTTTTGATGTTGCAAACTTCAAAAAAGCAAATTGTTAATTGGACGGAATTTTTTTGCAATTTGATTTACCGCTAACTGCTTATTTTTTTACAGAATACTGAATACAGCTTTTACCACTTACCACATTTACCGCTTACCACTTACCTTTTTACCGAATACTGAACACCGAATACAGAATACTACATTTACTACACACAAATCTCCTCAGCATTCGAGATCATTATACCAGGAGATCACTTGACAATCTTCTCCGACCACGAACCTTCATTCCCTTTCACAGTAACGAAATATACACCCGGCGTAACAGGTAGTGAAAGATCTACATGCGTGAGATCATCAAGGTTTGCATTATACACAAGCTTGCCTTGGATATCGTGGACAATGAGATCTCCATTTTGCCAGAATGATGGGAGATTCAGTCGCCATATACCATTCTGAAGGTCAATGGTAAGTGATGGTTTTGATACAGGATCAGGGAGAATTCGTGCGATGGGAGAATATTCAATCGAACCATCATTCATATGAGCGGCAACGCGATAATAGATGCCGTCATGATTGTAATACGGATCACTATACGTGTAGGAAATTTGATCAGGTACAGGTTCAACATCCACTACTGAAACAAATGTTTCAAATTCATACCTGAAAGAACGTTGAAGTTCAAAACGATCCACTTCGACCACATTGTGAAGTGTCCATTGAATTTTATTTCCATTAGAAAAGGGAATGGCAGTCAGGTCTTCCCATCCAACAGGAAGGGGCTCGCCCATCGTTACTGCATACAAAGTACCATTGAGGTTGGCTGCAAATATTTCACCATTATCAGTTTCACCGAAAGTAGTAATACCACTGTTTCCATTAGCCGCATGCCAGTCAATACTAAATGATCCCGGACCTGTCTGTTGAAGAATGAATACATCGTTGCTGCCAAAGTCAACACAAACATACTTTCCTTCCATGTCAGGATATAATTCTCCCCTATATATAAAACCCCCTGTCACAGAAACACCATTACCACAGGTAGCATTATTTCCTCCCGGGCATGTGTGCGGATATTCCAAAACGGGATAGGTAAGCGGCATCACAACTGTATCGCAATGCGACGGCGTGTAGTTGTGATATCCTTCCCTGCAATCCCAACCAAGATTTCTTCCTGCACCTGTTCCTGCAGGGATCATATTTACTTCTTCATAAACATTCTGACCTACATCCGCGATCCACATATCTCCGGTGCCCCTGTCAAAAGAAATACGCCATGGATTTCGAACGCCATTCATCCATATTTCAGGCAATGTATCTGTCCCGCCTGTATATGGGAGGTAAGGATTTGTTGGAGGAATACTATAATTATTTGGAGGTGAAGTCGAGTTTACATCAATACGAATGATCTTGCCCAGGAACCTGTCAAAATCCTGGCCGGTATCTTCCGGGTCGCCACCACCACCACCATCACCAAATGTGATATAGAGATAACCATCGGGACCAAATGCAAGGTCGCCAGCCTTATGATTGGTCTGAATACCTGGTACTTCGCGCAGAACCAACATAGAGTTTTCATCTACTGTATCGGGAGATGCACTGGTACTTACGGTGTATCGCGCAATACGAGTAATGATGGTTCCTTCGATCACATAGTTCACATATATGTACGGAGTAGCCGGATAGTTTGGATGAAAGGCAATCCCCAGCAGCCCTCGTTCATCATTTACATCTTGTACAAGTTCGGGAATGCTCATAAAATCTTTGGACCGGATCTGTGCAGTAAAATTAGAACCAAGCGTAACCACACGGATCAATCCACTGCGCTGAGCTACATATAGTTTATTGGGATTCTCTTCACCTGATCCGGTTATATCCGTGATTTCAGATAAAGCGGGTGTTCCGGTTAGGGTAATGGGAGTAAATAGGGCATTCTGCGTCAGACCAATATTTGCGGAAAACAGCAGAAATAATAGAAATATTGCATTCTTCATAGTGTAGAATTTAAATCCGGGATGTTTAAAAAAGCAGGGTGGATTGGAGGAGATGCAATGCCACTAAGATAGGGAGACAGGCAGTGAATAGTCAAATCCTATTTTATCAGTCTCCGCATTCCCATACGTATAACAAAGAAACCAGCCAAAAGGATGAGGACCACAACATAAAATGGCATTATCGTGATCGCATAGATATGTGTCTTGTCAATTATCCACATGAGGCATATCAACGTCCCCAGGATTAGGATAAGCCCGGACAATTTATCAAATCCCGGCACCTGGTCCAGGTTCACCTGCGCTTTAATGATCGTCAGCGTAGTGATCATGGACAGGATTGGAAGCACTTGTGTGAGCAGATTTGTATCCATAATCGACATGCGTTCAAACAAAAACAGGTAGATACTCAGGGTTACTGCAAATATGCCCGGGATGGAAACAAGGTAAATAAGGATGCTATAGACATACTTCCAGGGAGAAAGATGCCCAGCCCCTTTACCAAAGAATCCTGCCAATAAAGCAATGAAAGGAACCACCAGGAAATAGGCAACCAGTAGGCCCGGATGACCTGATGTCCAGTCAAAAAATTCACCAAGTGTCATGTAATTGGATTGTCGTCCGAAGGTATCAAAATATATAAGATGCTCACTTCAAGAGGACTATGCCGGATTTATCCCAGGAGATGAAGTGCGGCTTACTGTAGGGGAATAGGCTCCTTTTTTTATCTTTGCACCCCTTTTTAGGGATAAATAAGAAACGAAAGAAACTATGGATAACTTGATTCTGCTGGTACCGGTAATGGGTGCGATAGGTCTGATCTACACCTTTATTAAGTTCAACTGGGTGTCAAAACAAGATGCCGGTAATGACCGGATGAAAGAGATCAGCCAGTATATCGCTGAAGGCGCGATGGCTTTTCTCCGCGCAGAATGGAAAGTATTAGGCTACTTCGTAGTCATCGTAGGTCTTCTCCTGGCGGTCATGGCTTCAACCAATCCACATGGCCACTGGAGTATCGCCATTGCCTTTGTGGTTGGCGCAGTATTAAGCGCTTTAGCCGGATATATCGGGATGAAAGTTGCTACCAAAGCAAACGTCCGCACGGCACAGGCAGCACGTACAAGTCTCAGTAAAGCACTGAATGTCTCATTCACAGGTGGATCCGTCATGGGTATGGGCGTTGCAGGTCTTGCAGTAATGGGCCTCGGTGGCTTATTCATCATTCTTCAAAAAATATTTGCTGACGGCGCACTAGTCAACAGCGCTGAAATGCTTCAGGCCATAGAGGTCCTTACCGGATTTTCATTAGGTGCAGAAAGTATTGCCCTATTTGCCCGTGTTGGTGGTGGTATCTATACAAAAGCCGCTGACGTGGGAGCCGACCTTGTAGGAAAAGTTGAAGCTGGAATTCCTGAAGACGATCCACGTAATCCTGCAACAATCGCTGACAACGTAGGTGATAACGTAGGTGACGTAGCCGGTATGGGTGCTGACTTATTTGGATCTTATGTTGCGACTGTATTAGCTACGATCGTATTAGGACAACAAACGATCATCTCAGGTGATGATGGTCTCGGAGGTATGTCCCCAATTCTTCTTCCCATGTTGATTGCCGGTGTTGGTATTTTATTCTCCATCGCAGGTACGTGGTTTGTAAGAATTAAAGATGTAGTCGGCATCGGTACTTCACAGGTTCAGGCGGCACTCAATATGGGCAACTGGGGCTCTATTGTTTTAACCGCAATAGCATCCGCTGCACTTGTATATTATATCCTTCCGGAAGCAACCATGACATTACGTGGTCATGAATTCACCAAGTGGGGCGTGCTCGGAGCTATCATGGTAGGTCTTGTCGTAGGTGCATTGATGAGTATCATCACTGAATATTATACAGCGATGGGCAAACGTCCTGTCAACTCCATCATCCAGCAATCATCAACTGGTCACGCAACAAATGTGATCGGTGGTCTTGCGATGGGTATGGAAAGTACATTCCTTCCCATTCTTGTATTAGCATTAGGTATCTGGGGAAGTTATGAATGTGCTGGTCTCTACGGTGTTGCAATTGCTGCAGCAGGTATGATGGCTACTACAGCAATGCAACTTGCGATCGATGCATTCGGTCCGATTGCAGATAACGCAGGTGGTATTGCAGAGATGAGCGAGTTACCAGCAGACGTCCGCGAAAAAACAGACATCCTCGATGCAGTAGGAAATACTACAGCAGCAACCGGTAAAGGATTTGCAATAGCATCCGCAGCATTGACTGCACTTGCATTATTTGCAGCTTTCGTTGGTGTTGCAGGCATCACGGGAATTGACATTTATAAAGCCGATGTGCTGGCATGTTTATTCGTTGGAGGTATGATCCCATTCCTCTTTTCATCCCTTGCAATTCGTGCCGTTGGTGAAGCAGCGATGGCGATGGTAGAAGAAGTGCGCAGACAGTTCAAAGAAATACCAGGTATCATGGAAGGTACAGGTAAACCTGAGTATGATAAGTGTGTTGCCATCTCCACAAAAGCATCAATTAAAAAAATGATGTTGCCAGGTGCGATCGCGATCCTTTCACCAGTGTTGGTTGGTTTCGTCGTAGGTGCTGAAGGATTAGGTGGATTTTTAGCAGGCGCTACAGTTGTAGGTGTCTTGATGGGAATTTTTCAAAACAATGCAGGTGGTGCGTGGGATAATGCGAAGAAGAGTTTTGAAAAAGGTGTCAACATCAATGGTGTGATGTATTACAAAAAGAGCGAACCACACAAAGCATCTGTTACAGGTGATACAGTAGGTGATCCATTTAAAGATACATCCGGACCATCAATGAATATCCTGATCAAGTTGATGTCCATTGTTTCACTGGTGATTGCTCCTACTTTAGCACAGATCAGTTCTTCTCATGATACTGGTAGTCTTCAGGGCGAGCAAATTGAAAATCCTGCAGCAGGTACGTTTGAAGAAGGCAAAGCTCCAATTGGTGCGCAGGCTGATGATACAGTAAAAGATTATTCGGCTTTTCTGGCCGCCCTTGAAAAGGATGGATTATTCACTGATAACACACAAACGATTTCTGTTGTAGGTGAAAGAGTGGTGATCGATGGGAAGACACTGGCAGATGATGTATCGGCCCGTTATGTACCACTTCTCAATGGTCTTACCAATATTGAGATCGATTTCCGCGAAGAATAATTAAAAGCTTATAAGCTAACCATCAGCTTCTTATACATATATCTTGCCAGTCAGGCGTGGGTTCATGAACAATAACCCCCACTCTGACCGTTTTAGTAATCCCATGATCAAATTCCATGTCATATCAGCCATGGTGTTTCTGTGCCTGCTAGTGCCTCAGAAACCCAATGCGCAGGAGCGAGGAATCGCCAGCTACTATGCTGACTTCTTCGACGGCCGCAGGATGGCGAATGGTGTACGGTATGATCCCAACGGATTCACGTGCGCACACCCCACAGCTCCTATCGGTACTATTTTTAAAGTTGTACGAAAAGATGATCCGACCTGTTCAGTGATCGTTACAGTTTCCGATCGCGGACCTTTTATAAAAGGACGTATTGTGGATCTGTCAAAACGTGCAGCAGAAGAATTAGGCATTCTTCACATCGGTATTACAGAAGTTATTGTTGCTTTAGTAAAAAGACCACCACAGGATCGTGATGGATTCTTTGCACTATCAGATGCCCATGATTAATTTGGTGGGATCCTCCAGCAATTCTTTTACTCTCACAAGAAATGT
>JANPKZ010000156.1:0-3227 GCA_031426295.1 Saprospiraceae bacterium | reverse complement strand
TTCAGGTATGCAAAGGAAAATCGATCTGCAGTTACGATGATGTCGATGACATTCCTTACAGTATTGTCCGGATTGTTTCTAGCGGGTATCTGGATTTTTAAAAGCCAAATTGCAGCAGCACTTGATTATCCTTCCATGGCTACACATCTTGTAATGCTGGGATGGGTATTATTTTTTGATGTATTGAGCGCAGTACCATTTGCAAGCCTCCGGCATCAGAATAAGCCATGGATGTTCCTGGGATTAAAATTGGGTTCCATCATTGTGAACCTGGTTTTTGTGTTGTTCTTCCTGGAGGTGTTACCGGGTCTTTCAGAACGCGGTGGTATGTGGGAATACATCTATCGTCCCGATGATAAGTTGTTTTATGTCTTTTTGGGAAATCTTATCGCCAGTGGACTGACCTTATTGTTCCTGCTGCCAATGATGCGGAAGCAGGGTCGCACATGGGACATAACATTTTTAAAAAGGATGTTGCGCTATGCCTGGCCACTGGTGATTGTAGGTATTGCAGGTGTGATCAATCAATCCTCGTATATCACGTTTCAAAAATATTTGTTGCCGAATTCATTGACGGAAAATTTGTCTGATGGCGGAGTTTTTGCTGCGGCAGCGTCACTGGCAATTCTCTTAAATCTTTTTACCGTTGCGTTCAATTATGCAGCGGAGCCATTTTTCTTTGCGCATAAGGATCGTGAGGATGCGCGGCAGGTGTATGCGGATGTAGCATTGGCATTTACTATTGTGGGTGCGTTGATGATGCTTGGGATTCTTGCCTACATGGATCTTGTACAATTGCTGATTGGAAAAAATTTCCGTGAGGGATTGTTTGTGGTGCCTATACTCTTGTTATCATTTTTAGTGCTCGGCATTTACTATAATTTTTCTACGTGGTATAAACTCGCAGATAAAACGATTTATGGAGCCTGGATCGCAGGTATTGGTGCAGTCATGACGATCGTTTTAAATGTTGTTTTGATCCCACGTTACCATGTGATCGGTTCTGCATGGGCTGCTCTGATCTGTTATCTTTTTATGTGTGCTGCATCGTATGTGCAGGGACAAAAATATTTCCCAATCCCTTATAAGATCCTTCGCATGATCACCTGGATCCTCATAGCACTTGGCTTTTTCTTCCTGATGAATTTTTTACGACAATTCTATGCGGAAAGTCTTACTATAATCCTGTTGGTAAATACAGCATTGATCGTAACGTATGTATTCCTTGTCTATCTTTTTGAAAAAAACTTGCTTAAGCAAATTGTGCGACGCCCATAAAAATCATTCCCGCAGAACACGCAGAAATACATCACGAAAAGCCGCAGAGTTCGCAAAGAAATGATCCGGCAAAACAGATTTTGCTAACACACGAATACTTCGACAAGCTCAGTACGGCGCGTAGGCACAGCCTACGCTCAACGTATTTATTTTTAAAAAAGAATGTTAGGTCGAAATGTTAGGCATAGGCTTTGCCTACGTCTTGGTGTCATCAAATTTCGGATTTGATGTAATGTAAGGCTACTCTTTCCGAATATACGCAGCAATCCTGCTCGCCTTCCTCGCAGGCATCCATGCCGCCAATGTACCAATGACAAACACAGTCAGGCCAACAATCAGCATATCCTTCCATCGAAACTCAATGGGATATGAATCAACCACAAATCCTTCCGGGATAGGCACAATGCCGTATTGTTTTTGAAGGAAATAAAAAACCAACGCGATCAGGATGCCGATCACGAGGCCGATCAGGCAGATCAACCAGCCCGAACGCATGAATATTTTTTTGACATCACCGGGTGCACTGCCCATCGATTGCAGAATGGATATATCTTTTCGTTTGTCAAGGACAATCATCCACAACGCACTCACGAGATTAAATGAAACAATAATCAATGTGAGGGATACAACTGCATAGGAGATCCATTTTTCAATATTCATTAGTTTGAAAAAAGAAGCATTCTGCTCGTTTTTGTTTTTCACTGTCACAGGAACGGAAAAGATCCCGGCTAATCGTTCTTTGATCTCATCGCTGTCAGCATCAGGTGTCAACCTGATTTCAATTCCGGAAACTGTATTGGGAGCATCCAGCAATGATTGAATGAATTGAAGCGAAACAAACACATACTGATAATCATAATCCTGCTTGATCGAAAATCGCCCGATCGGATATGCATACTGCACATTGAAAGCCTTATCTAATGGCCCGCGTTGTTTTCGGTTCGGTAAATAGATCGCGATCGTTTCATACGGATTGAGGTGATCCACATTGAGACGTTGCGCAAGGCCCGCACCGAGGATCGCCATTTCCAGTGTTCCTTTATGAAGAAGAAATTCACTATCCAGCAACACACTATCTATATCCGCAACAAACCGGAACTCATCATCCACACCCTTCAGTGTGCAGATATCCTGGTTGCCTTTATAGTCAAGTAATGCAGTCTCTTCAAGTGTAAGACTGAATGCTGCTATTTCCGGCCAGGACCTGATTAAAGCCAGTGTAGCTGAATCAGGTTCGAAGACTTTCCCTTCACGCGGAGTAACCTTTAGATCCGTATAGATCGAATTGTACAATCCTTTCAACAGATCTTCAAAGCCATTGAATACTGATAATATCAGCATCAGGGCCGCAGCACCAATAGCAATACCAATCGTTGAAATCCCTGTAATAATATTGATCGCCTGGAAACTCTTCTTTCCAAGAATATACCGCCACGCGATCATCAGGGTATAGGATCCTCTCATCCGGTGATGAGTTCGGGCGTATAGCCATGAAATCCTTTGATCGCTTTGTATGCACGCCGATGAATACGCTCACGGATATTATAATTGCTGAGCGTAACATTATTCATCTTCGGAAATGTGCGATTGGAAAGGAATACATAGGTAAGATCATTCACCGGATCATTCCACACGCATATGCCTGTAAACCCTGTATGACCATAGGTTTTTTTAGAAGCCTCGGCCGCCATCAATTGAGTTCGCCGGGTATCCAGTTCCTTCATATCAAATCCAATTCCGCGTCTTGTAGAATTTTCATACCGCGTCGTAAATTCATGGAGGATGTCCGCATCAATATATTTTCGGCCCCCATATTCCCCGTCATTCAGGAGCATGGTAAAAAAGACTCCGAGGTCATGCGCATTCGAAAACAATCCTGCATGTCCACAAACACCTCCCAGCATCGCGCATGCCATGTCATGGACATAACCATCCAATACCTGGCACCG
>JANPKZ010000155.1:0-6470 GCA_031426295.1 Saprospiraceae bacterium | reverse complement strand
CAATGTAAAAGTATCATTAGGAATTGAAATTCATTGACTATGCGCGGTCCCTGAGCCTTGTCGAGGGGAAGAAAAAGGCAACACCCCCACCACTGAGTCCCGCTCGATTTTTTTTCAGGTTGATTCAACTTTTATAGTAAGATCTCGTGTTAAAAAAATCGAGCGGTACTTTTGTTTAGGGTTTCTGAAGTTTCTTCCCTTCGACAGGCTCAGGGACCTCCTTTCGAAAAGATTATCAATGGAGACAGTTTTATTTACTTTCTTCCCTTCGGCATACTTCGATAGGCTCCGCACCAGTGTTCAGGGAACTGAAGTCTTTTAAAATAAATTTGGAAAAGCAAAAATATCCTCTACATTTGTTGCGTATTTAACAATTTCAGATGTCAGCTTTTCGCTTTGACCAGTCGTACGGCAGAATAGTGGGAGTAGCCTATACTTCGGTATACAGGCAACTCGCCAAATATTTGAATGAAAAAAACTTGCCTATTACGCCAGACCAATTTAGGGTGTTAACTTATTTATGGCAGAATGATGGTTGCTCACAACAAGACTTGGCAGTTGGGTCAAATAGAGACAGAGCAAATGTGACCCGCATAATAGATATTTTGGAACGGGAAGGTATTGTGGAAAGAAAAGACCACGAAACGGACAGAAGAATTTTCAAAATATGTTTAACTAAAAAAGGAAAAGGGCTGGAAAAAGAGGCTGCTGAATGCGGTCAACTCGCCATTAAGGATGCACTAAAGGGCGTACCTAAGGATGACATTGATATTTGCATGCGTGTCCTACGAAAGACCATTGAAAATCTAACGTAAAAAAATTTATTCATATTGATGCGTATGTAACCATTGCCAAATTAACTAAAAGAAAGCATTTTCTGTTGCTTCCTACGGCACTTTTCCTTTTGTCAAAATCGAAATCAAATCAGTAATTCAATAAAAATTAAAACAAAGCAAAATGACAACATCACAAGACAAATTTGAAATTTTCCAATTGATGAACAATTACATCCTCTCCATTGACAGCCACAATAATGAACAATTTGCCGACAACTTTACACAGGATGGCGTGTATGACAGCCCTTGGGGAGTGGCAGAAGGCAGAGATGCCATTATCGGAAATATCGGATACTGGCATAGCTCAGGAATAACAAAAGGTAAAAGACATTTCATCGGCTCTGTTCGTGTTATAGAAATGGATGGCGATACAGCCAGGACCGAAAGTAATTACTGGATTGCCGAAGCAGAAACAACGCCCGGAATAGTAGCGACAGGTTACTACATAGATACGGTTAAAAAGGTACGTGGGGCCTGGAAAATTGCGCATCGCAAACAAGTGGTGGACCCAAGTTTTAAAATGAATGGGTAAGAATAGGAAGTATATCTTCTTCATACCTACCTAAAATGAAGTTTCTGTTGCGAAAGGGAATTGAGAGGTTGCACAAAAAAGATACCTGGAAAACAAGTGCGTATGCTTTTGTGCCTTATCAAACACATTTTGGAGAATTGTGTGGATTTGCTGATGATATTGTTGGGGCCGGTCAAGGCTTTGGATGGCACCCTCATCAAAATATGGAAATCAGCACCATTGTTATTGCTGGTGCACAGACGCACAAGGATAACACAGGAAGTGAAGGCATTGTAAATGAAAATTGTGTTCAGACCATGAGTGCCGGAACAGGAATTTTGCACAGTGAGTATAACGCATCACAAACACAACCATTTCATAGCTATCAGATTTGGGTGTATCCCAAACTGATAGATGTAAAGCCAAGACACGAACAGTTCATTTTCAAGCCAAACGAAAAACTAAACAAATTACTGCTTGCAATTTCTCCTGACAAAAGGCAAAATTCAGCCGCTATTAATCAAGATGCGTTTTTTAGTTTGCTTGAATTGGAAAAAGATACGTCAATCATCTATAAAATGAACATAGCTGGTAACGGGGTTTATATACACATTGCTGAAGGAAACGCAATCATTGAAAACTATGAGCTACATAAGGGGGATGCAATCGGTATTTATGAAGCAACGGAAATAGAAATTACGTCAAACGAAACATCCTATCTGATTTTTGTTGAAGTGCCTATGGCAAGAGGTATTAAAATTTAGACATGAAGGTTTTTAATTTTATAGTATTTATAATCACATTAAACAGTTGCAACGGGCAACAGTCTCAAACGATGGAAAACGAATTATTAACAGAGTATATTACGCCTGATGCCAATGCAAAAGTTGTTGTTTTGTTCGGTGGTAATCCAAATAGACGGGATGAAGTAATAAGGATATTGATACAACTCAAAACCATAAGTATCTATGGCACGTTAAGTGAAGAAGAAGGAATGAGAAAAATTTCAGAACTTAAAAAGGTGGATTTGGTCTTAATAGGTGGCAAATATTCAGAGGAACAGAGAATTCGTATTCGTTCTTTTGTAAGAGCTAAATTGCCCGATACAAAAATTACAGAGCCAGGGTATGATTACCCATACGACAACAATGAGATTTTAAAAGATGTAAAAAATAAACTGCAATTGACTGATTAAATAAAGTATACATAAGGTCAGTGCGTGGCAGGTGACAGGGGAGTGTCAGTCCTTTTGTTAAGGAAACACTGTCTTGCCAGCATCATTGTATTTGAACTGCTTTAAATCGGTATGGTTTATCCTCGCCAATAAATAAAGTTATTTCTTGGACACCTTCCTTTTCTGTAAGTATTTTAACTGCCCATCCACCTTTGTCTGATTGATTATAGCTTTCGAACTTGATAGTCCCAAGCCGTTCGTACATCAATTTAAAATTATTTACCCTCCTAGCGATGGGCGGGGCTGATTCGTCCGTTTCAGCATACTGCTGAAAATAGGCTTCCATTTTGTTGGCATCTCCCGTATTAAAAGCCTCAATATATTTTAGGATGGTAAGACCATATCCTTCTTCAGGCAGGTGTTTCATAGCAGGCATGATGCTTTTTATTGCTGACCCTTGCTCACCACCGTTGTTAGTCTCAGTAACCACCTGAGCATCCGCAACATTCATAGGAGGTACTCCTAACACGGCATCAATTCCCGACATGATTCTGTTGGCCATATAGGTACTATGATTAGTAGCTATAACCATCTGGATATCCTGTTTAGGTAAATTGCGAAACACAAAAAATGAAACCATGTCTGAACCTGCCAGAAAAGCCGGCCTATCAGGACTATAAATATTATTGCGGTAGTTAGTTGTTTTTAACAGCTTGTCTGTTCCCAGGGTTTGATAGAACAGGTGCATGTCACTTACCGTTGAGAGATATCCTCCATTGCCTCGTAAGGACCATAAATGCCCTTCTTTATCGTGTGGCATGTCTAAAATGATCCCGATATCCTCACTTCCCTGATACCCATGTGCAATCATGGCTGAATTAAATTTGGGAATGTATGTTCCTGTTTCCATCATACCTGCAGGCTTCAGAATATGATCATACACATATTGGTCAAACGACTTTCCACTTATTTTTTCCACGATATAGGCCAACAAAGCATAGCCCAGATTAGAATAGTTTTCTTTGGTGCCGGGTTCAGATTCCAGTGTCAATTCCTGTAATGAAGAAATCATTTCTACAGCAGTAAGTGCGAACTCATCACCCCCAAATCCCATTGGCAGACCACTGGTATGATTTAGTAAATGCCGCACAGTTATTTTTTGCGCATCATTTTTTAAACCAGGGATAAATTTGGCGATCTCATCAGTGAGTGCCAGTTTCTCCCCTTCCACCAATTGTAGAATAGATAGTTTGGTAAAGTCCTTCACATTGGATCCAATCTGCACATACGTTTCGGGGCTAAACCGGGTATTGGTGGCATGATTTGCATATCCATAGCCCTTCTGCAACAGTATCTCTCCTTTTTGAAGAACGGATACGATACCATGAAAGCCCTCTTTTTCGGCTGAAGTAAAAAAAGAATCGAGTCGTATACCCATTGTTCCGGAAACGATTGTACTTTTTTGGGATTGCACCCCACAACTAATGAGCAGTAGAGCAAACAGGGCAAAACACATTTTTTGAAACATACGATGTAATTTTAAAATGCAATTTATCTCAGTGAACCACAATATTTGACCAGCTGTGATGTACAGGGTGAGATTTGTGACAAACCCATTGGTTTTTGGTATTTAAATATGAAAAGATCATTGGATCACCGATTGGACAAGCCTGGCCTATGGCTTAACCTGAGTCGATGAAATATGTACTTTTAATGATGCGGAAAAACTGGCTTGAAGTCATATTGCACTTGTTCTTCTGGATAGCAACCACTTGGCTATTTTTATCCACCATTGCCATTCAAACAAAAGATATCCTAATCATTAATGGAAAAGAAACAGTCAGCCTTGTGTACAATCGCCAACTGTCATTGCAAATTGTAACCTGTATATTACTGTCTGCCCTGATGTTTTATCTTAATATGTGGTTATTCGTAAAGTTCCAGGATAAAAAAAACAAAAGCATCCTGGCATTAAAAACAGGGGGGCTTCTTTTAGCGTGCATATTCATTTATTATGCACTTACGACAGTAAAAGTTGTAAGGCCTGACCCGGCACTCATGCCGGGAGTTATTGTAGGCATCTTTATTTTTTATTTTACCATCTCAGTTGCGTACGGTACAGCCAAATTGTGGCTTCAAACAGTAACACACAATAAAATTTTGATCCTGGAGAAAAAAGAAGCAGAATTGTCGTTGCTAAGGTCACAGCTGCACCCACATTTTCTTTTCAATGTGCTGAATAATCTCTTATCCATGATAGATCAACCACGGAATCAAATGGCCGTAAATGCTATTCACCGTCTTTCAGGATTATTGAGATACATTGTTTATGAAGTAAACAGCCAGAAAGTACCTATCGAAAAAGAAATTGAATTTATTACCGATTACACAGCACTTCACCAACTAAAATTCGAAAAGGGTGAAATTGATCTGGACTTAAAAGTTGTTGGGGAGTATAACGATCAATTGTGTGAACCCGGTCTTTTCATTCCCTTTGTAGAAAATGCATTTAAATATGGTACGGAACCCGAAAAAAAATCGCATATTTTGATTTGTTTTGATATATCAAGGGCTGATCGCATTCAATTCGTCATTCAAAATCCAATATATGAAATCCGAAATCAAAATGCAGGGAGCGGGGTAGGAATTTCATTAACCTTAAAGAGGCTGGCGCTGATGTATCCTGGAAGACACAACTATCAAGCGGAGGAAGTAGAACAACAATTTATCGTACGTGTAGAAATAGAAACCAATGAAGGCAATAATAGTTGATGATGAGCCGAAAGCCATAGAGCTGATCAAAGGATATCTGGGGCATTTTAGCTATATAGAACTTGTGGCAACTTTCAGAAATGGTTTAAAAGCCAAGGAATTTCTTGAAATCAACATGGTTGACTTAATCATCCTGGACATTAATATGCCGCATCTTTCTGGTATCTCACTGGCGAGGTTATTGACCAGGAAACCGCAAATTATTTTCACCACTGCGTATGCAGAATTTGCCTTGGATAGTTATGAAGTAGAAGCACTTGATTATTTATTAAAGCCGGTAAGTCTGGAACGCTTTGCTAAATCAATGGGAAAACTGATGAAAATCCCACCTCCCGCATTAAAAAAATCAGAACCTTTGTTCCTCAAAAGCGGGAGCAACACCTATCGAATTGAACCTGCCGATATCCTGTATTTGGAAAAATCAGGCAACTATATTCAGTATGTTTTAATAGATAAAAAGCTGTTGGTGAGAGAATCTATTTCAGAAGCTTTGTGTTTACTTCCAGATCATTTTATTCAGATCCACAAATCGTTTATCATCAACCTTAAAAAATTGGACTATTTCAATAGAGAAGAAGCATGTATCAACAAAATCGTATTACCTGTTGGCAGTGTGTATAAAGAAGCTTTTCTTAAAGCGCATTAATATTTTGAAGATTAGCCATTGTTGGTGTTTCCACCAACAACTCCTGGGATCCCTGAGCCTGTCAAAGGGAAGAAATAGACACCACCCAAAACGCAGAGTCCCGCTCGATTTTTTTAGATAATCAATGTAAAGGATCATTAGGAATTGAAGATCAATGACCATGCGTGGTCCATGAGCTTGTCGAAGGGAAGAAAAAGGCACAGCCCACCACAGAGTCCCGCGCGATTTTTTTTCAGATTGTTTCTTCTTCATCTGTAACTTTGAAAGAAAATATATAAATAAGAGCCAAAAACAGCTGAAAATCGCGGTTACAGATGCACCGCATCTATCTGTAACCCATCTGTAACTTTGGGGTGGATCTGTAACCGCATTTCAAAAACGCAGCCTTTTTCGGCCCTGGCGTAATTGACGGTGCGTCAAAGGGTTACAGATGCATGCGCCGCATCAAACGCCATTTTCGTCGTTTTTCACTTCGGATATCCTCCGGAAAGGTTACAGATCGATCGCCGGGCATTTTGCGGGGATGCGTCA
>JANPKZ010000154.1:0-24635 GCA_031426295.1 Saprospiraceae bacterium | reverse complement strand
GCACAACGATGTGATTTCTGCATCATTGATTAGGCTTGGATATCCCTTTTCAATTCGAATCTCCGCTTTACCTCCGGCTGCTTCACACGTATTATTGATGATCTGCCTGATAAGATCATGAGCTTTATATCTCGAGGTTTCATCCATGGCGCGAAATGTACCTTCAAGAAATACGCTGTCGGGGATCACATTTGTAGCCCCTCCATCTGAATAGATGCGACCGATACTCAATACGGCAGGCAACATAGGATCAAGATGTCTGCTGACAATCTCTTGCAATGCCATGATCACACGGCTGGATATCAGGATAGGGTCGATACAAAGGTGTGGCGTTGCAGCATGACCACCCTTGCCATGAATTGTAATGTAGAGTTCGTCAGATGAGGCCATATACAATCCTGACTTAAATCCAACATGACCTGCAGGTAACGGCGGATGAACATGTTGCCCTATGATACACATCGGTGCACGTTCCAATAATCCTTCACGGATCATTACAGATGCTCCTCCCGGTAGTTTTTCTTCACCAGGCTGGAAGATTAGTTTGACTTCACCTTTTAATTCCTTGCGTATCGATTGAAGAATGGCAGCAGCACCGAGCAATGAACTGGTATGTACATCATGCCCACAGGCATGCATGATACCAGCATGATTTGATTTGTATGGAACTTCGTTTGCTTCCTGGATAGGTAATGCATCCATATCCGCCCGCAACATAATGGTAGGTCCATCTTCTTCACCTTTGATTGACGCAACAACACCATGACCAGCCCATCCAGGTGTAAACGAAATCTGATGGTCCGTTAGAAATTTTTGCACACGCGCTGATGTGTTTTTTTCTTCGAATGACAATTCAGGATGTGCATGTATTTCTCTGCGTAGTGCAATGATGACTGGAAGCAACCGCGCAGCTGCTTCTCTTATCCGGCTTGCATATGCTTCAGGCATAGACTAATGGTTTTTGACCCAGTTCCCGCCATCTGTAAGCGATAATCGACAGATCTGAGGTCCAGTGATAGTCACGTGCATAAACATAATGAATGTGACTGACACGTCGTGATGCATTGTCTTCTGTCACAGGATGGACCGGGCTCAGGATCCCTTTTTTTATTTTAGGTAATGATGCTAGCAAAGGATCATTTGGATGATAGGATACCCATGTCTTTTTACCGGTCAGGACTAATAACAGGTTGTTGAAAAAATGATTTCGAGGAGCTGCCAGGAAGAATAATAATGGAGATAAAAGAAAAAGCAATATGGATAAAATGACATCGAAAATTCTCTTTGCACGTTTCGATGCTGCATGCGATAAATTAAAATCAACACGTATTGCATACGATTCACCTTCTGTCTGGCTGCTCATGCTTCCGACAATATTCATCGTTGTGGACGCAGCAAGCATGTAACGGATACCTGGTCCGGTCTCTGACATACTTCCTGTAAATTTTGAAAAAGGGACATCCTGTGCTGAGTAAATTACTTCTTTCACCTGGTGTACCCGAATGATATCCTGCAGTTGTGAAAAGGGTCCTAGAAATTCACTGTCCGATTCACTCATGATATCATCAGGGGATACAATGCCCACGATATCAATCAGGTCATGCGATCGGTTGATCAGTTCCTTGATCCTGTTAGCTTCCTGTTTACCTCCGACGATAATGGCTTTGCGCACCTCATGGTGCGTTCCTTCATTATCTGATGATTTCCAGGGAGAAATTTTCCACCTGGTGAGGATCATTAAAAATGTAAAGAGCAATCCACCCAATACAATGACCATGCGGGAAGTACGAAGATGGGTAGGAAGAATAGCATAGACGACCAGAATCGCCAGCATCCCCCATGCGAAACCCAGCCACGAGGATTTTTTTGTGAAAGGCCTGTCATAAGCACCACAAATAAATAAGGAAACCAGAATAAGAAAGGTATAGAGTGGAATATTAAAATAATAAAACGCATCCTGGAAATAATGCGGATCACCAAAATAGTATATAGCCCACAATTTACTGACCACAAAAAAACTGCCCGCAAATAACAGAATATCAAGAAGGGGAGGCCACCAAGTGATGACTGTTTGTCTGATAAACTGCACTAATCCATGAAGGTAGATCGCGATCTTAATTAAAAATTGCTGGCCCTTAAATTCGGGATGCTTTTTAGTAAAGATGAGCATCGCCTGGTAAAATGTCAGGATATAATTCAGGGAGGATTTACGTGTGGATTCACCTTTATAATGAATGATACTGGTAGTTGGTAAATACACAATGGATTGGCCTGTCTCACGTATTCTGTAGGAGAGATCAATGTCTTCACCATACATAAAAAAATCTTCGTCCAGGTTGCCTGATTGGACCAGGGTGCTATTGCGGATAAACATAAATGCTCCGCACAGAACGTCAATTTCGCCTGTTTCATTTTCTCCAATGTGCCCCTGGTAATAACTATTCATAAATGACGAACGCGGAGCCAAATGGTATAATCCGGTCATCTTCATAAATGAAGCGCGGAGGGTAGGGAATCCCCGTTTTGACTCCGGTAAAAATCTGCCACCACCATCAATCATCTTGACACCAACTGCCCCTGTTTTGGGATGCTGGTCCATGAAGGACAAACATTCTTTGATTGTATTTTCTGAAAGGATTGTATCGGGATTTAACAGGAGAACAAATTCTGCCTGGCTAATATCAATACCCTGATTATTCGCTTTTGCGAAACCAAAATTATCTGTATTTGGAATAAGCCGAACTTGTGGAAAATATTCTTTTACAAAGGTGGTTGTACGATCAACAGACGCATTGTCCACTACTATGATTTCACCATCAATTCCTTTCAATGCCTGTTGCACCGAACGCAGGCAATTATCTAAAAATGGATATACATTGTAACTGACGATGATGACGGAAACTCTCAACAACGATGCGATTAAGAGCTTTCGCTCAATTCAATATTAGTTCTGGCGACAATCGATCTGCCCAGCGTCACGCCATCTGCATATTCGAGTTCGCCACCAAACGCCACCCCACGCGCAATCACACTTATTTTTACAGGAATGTCTTTAAATAATTTTGACAGGTAAAAAATCGTAGTCTCACCTTCGATAGTGGGACTTATAGCCATTATGAGTTCTTTAATCTCCTGGTGACGGATACGCTCTAATAATCCTGCAATATGAAGATCCTGTGGCCCCACACCATCGATAGGTGAGATCACACCACCCAAAATATGATAGAGTCCGTGATATTGACCGGTATCTTCAATGGCCAATACTTCTCGCTCTGATTCAACAACACAAATAATATGTTTCTGCCGCGAAGCATCTGCACAAATGCTACACATGTCCGTGTCTGATAAGTTATGGCAGGTCTTGCAGTATTGGATGTGATCCCGGATGCCAGTTAAACTGTCCACCAGTTCGGGCAGGATGCTTTCTTTATGTTTCAACAGGAATAATGAGATGCGCAATGCACTTTTGCGCCCGATACCAGGAAGCCGGCTGATGGTTCGGATAGCATATTCTAAATGTCGTGATGAATATGTAGACATAGAAAATTTAGATGATCAGGGGCATGACAAGTGAAAGACTAAACCAGCATTGCTACCGGATTCTCGAGAAGTTGTTTGCACGTTTGCAAAAATTTAGCACCTGTAGCACCATCGATGACCCGGTGATCACATGACAATGTAACTTTCATGATTTTCGCAGATGTCACATTGCCATTCACCATACTCAGTTCATCAGAGATCGTTCCGATAGCAAGGATAGCAGCATCAGGAGGATTGATGATCGCTGTAAACTCATCGATTCCAAACATGCCAAGATTAGAGATCGTAAATGTATTGCCCTGCATTTCCTGAGGTTGCAGTTTTTTATTACGCGCTTTATCTGCAAGAACATTGACCTGTGCATTGATGTCTGCCATGCCCATTTTGTCAGTTGCAAATAACACAGGTACCAACAGACCTTCCTCCACTGCAACGGCAACTCCAATATTGATATCTTTATTCACTCGGATCTTATCACCCATCCAGGACGAATTGATGGCGGGATGTTTTTTCAGAGCTACTGCACACGCTTTGATCACAAAATCATTAAACGATATTTTAAGACCTGATTGATCATTAATAAGTTTGCGCGCTTCAGTTGCCCGATCCATATTGATTTTTATTGTGAGATAAAAATGCGGGGCGGAGAATTTGCTTTCCACTAATCTGCGTGCAATCGTTTTTCGCATTTGTGACAATGGAACATCGCCAAATTGTACGGGAGCGGGTGGAGCAGATTTTGCAATTTGTTCTTTGCCGGAGGAAACAAAATTTTCCACATCACGCTTGATGATCCTGCCTCCATCACCTGAGCCTTTAAGTTCTGCAAGGTCTACACCAGCTTCTGCAGCTACGGATTTTGCCAGAGGTGATGACTTAATACGTGTGTCGCCTTTAGGCTCAGGTCCATTCTGAGTAGGAGAGGATACCTCACGTTCGCTATCTGTCTTTTTGGAAGCTACAGTTTCTTCGACAACAGGCTCCGTTTTCGCGGAAGGTGTTTCTTTAGATTCTTTCTTTTCTTCTGGCTGTTTTTTATCTGTGGTCTCAGCCTGACTTGAGGCTGCTCCACTTAATGCAGCTTTATAATCCTCATCCTTAGCACCGATGACAGCAAGTACGTCATTTACCGGTACCGGACCTTCCTTTACACTTATATACAGCAAGTAGCCTTCATGGAAGCTTTCCAGCTCCATCGTGGCCTTATCAGTCTCCACTTCGGCGAGGATATCACCCGGAGACACCTTATCACCTACCTTTTTAAGCCATCCCACGATATTACCTTCCTCCATGGTATCACTGAGTCTGGGCATACGGATTACTTCAGCCATGTTCTTTCCTTTGATTAAATAATGATGGGTAAAATTAGCTATATACTATTGATATAGATACCCTCGTGTGAAAATGTCAAAAGCCCCTGATCACTGTTGACCAGGAGCTTTTGAATACACAAAAAAATCTATCTCAAATAACCCTAAGCGATGGTTAAAGACTAATAACCTGAATTACGATTTCCGGAGTATTTAGAACCTGGACGACCAGATCCGGGTGTGTTTTCACCTGCTTCTGGTCCGGAAGGACGTGTCATATCGGTATCAGTCGCTGTCGCCACGCGGAATTCCACACGACGGTTGATATAGTGTTTGTATTCTTGAGTAGAATTCACATTATGGCTGTCAGGCAGATTTTTTACGATCGGAGCCTGTTCTCCACCATAGCTCAGGACAAACCTGCTACGTGGAATGCTGTAATTCTCGACTAAATAGTTAATTGCTGCATTTGCCCTGTTATAGGACAATACATTATTGTATTCATTAGATGACCGGTTGTCAGTAAAGCCATGAGCAACGATCTTCAGATCAGGATGCGAATTCATCACGGAAGCTACATGGTGAAGCGATCCATAGAATTCTGGCTTGACATAATATTTGTCAAGGTCAAAATGGATCATCGGTAGGAACCATGAGAAGTTGCTGCCACCACGTGTGTTAATGACATTGATAACTTCTTCTTCTGTCAGGTATCCCGGATCAGGAACCTGAGCAACGCCGTCTGTATTTACTTCATATCCTGGAGGAGAATACGGCTCCTGGTCTTTGCAATCAGCGATATTGTCACCGTCACTATCTAATGTAACACCACGGGTGTCAACCGGACAACCTGCTGGTGTATTGATTTCCTGGTCAGTCATATCGATCACACCGTCACCATCACTGTCAGTCAGGTCAAATTTAGGACGTTGTTTGAGTTCTGCGATGTCTGTGAACGGTCCATCGAGTGGATTCACCCAGTAAAGTGGCTCAACACGTTTTTCGAAAGATCCAAGATTGATACCCAGACGAAGTGACGTGTAATGAGCAAAGTCATTGGCGTTGGATTCATCACTATTTGTGCGGTATTCATAAGCATCGAGAAGATCATTATCACTCAACATGACTCTGTGTTCAAGGCTCAGATTGATCCTGCGGGATAATTTTTTAGATAACGCTGCGCCTACATTAAAATGAGGTATCAGGGTCTTATTATCACCTAAGGTGATGATATCTTTTTCAATACCACCCCTTGTTTCAAAATCGCCATCAAGAAGATCTTTCAAGTTACTTCTGGAGTTTCTACGTTTTTCAGCTGTCTGGTTATCGCCATCAGCTACAGCACTCATGTCATATGGATTGCCGTTAGCATCGAGAAGATCACTGAATACTCTTGGCATATTGAGGCCTATACCTGCAATCATGTAAAAGTTAGTGCGATTTGAGGGCTTATGAAATAATACATTACCAATATTGATAAGACCTTCCATAGATCCCATCAGGATACTTGCTTTATAATTCCTGTGATATATAGCACCAGCATTTGCGTAGGCCGCAAGAGCAGGTGATTCTGCTACGTTCTGATAATATATACGTTCATTTGCAAAGGCTGCTGCAGGTCGTGCATCGTATCCTCTTGAACTTTGGTAAGTTGCATCAAAGCGAAGGGAAAACGTATAATTAAGGGCTTTTCTCAAATGGAGGCCAAATCCATAACCAGCTGGAAACGGCGCTTCAACATCTCCGGAAATGAAAGCTGGGCCAGCATGAAGACCGAGTTCCCACATATTCCTGGGTTTTGCTGAATATACAGCCTGGCCTGTCCGCCACATTTTATTCTGCTCCGGATCGGCTGTCATCTCATCTTCGATCACCGGGGCGGCAAATTTATCATCTACCGTCTGGGCTATCAGCGTTGAGGTGAAGAGAAAGGGGAGACTTGACAGCAGGACGTACAATAGTCGTGTCATAGGGTTATTATTTTTAAGATTTATTAATTTGTGTTTTGCAAAAATATCCTTTTTCTAATATAAAAACAATAAAGCTATTAAGGTTTAGTCATCAGGTGAATAATTGCGAAATAACTGAGAAATAAAATTTAACATATGATCATTTTATTTAATATATTTGACATATGGTTTCACATTGGTTTCAGCCGGATGATAAATCGACCATTCGCCCCGATCGTCTGAGTAAAGGTTCACTTTGGCATCAGGTCAGGTTTGTGCAGGATGAGGATACCCCTTGTACTTCCGGAGATTTGGCACTTATCAGTTTTGACCGCCTCCTGGGTCAACGGATCAAAAAAAATCTTTATCAATTCAATGCCACGCCTGCTGCTTCATTGCGGGTTATGGATTATGGCATATGCAATCAAAAGAACCCGGAGCATCTTTTGCCCATCCTTACAGAGATTGCCGAAAGTGGCGCTATGTTAATGTTGTTGGGTCCTCCAGTTGGTTTTATGAAATACCAGGTCCAGGGAACCAGGATGGCAAGTGTGATCCGGGAATCCAACCTGGATGATGATGTACACCTCCGCACAGACCATCAAAGTCCACTGTTCCAATATATCGGCACCCAGCGTCATTTGGTATCAGAATCTCACCTCCGGATAGAAGGCCACCTGAGATTAAGTGACCTGAGAGAAGATCTAAGCCTGTCCGAACCATGTCTCCGTGACTCAGATTCAATAATATTTAATTGTGATAGTCTCTCTGCCTCAGAAGCAGGATACATGACGGGTATGAGCGGTAGTGGACTGACGATCATGGAAGCATGCCAGTTATTTAGATATGCTGGTGCGGGTCAGTCATTATCCTCTGTAGGAATCTATGGTTACCAATACGATGCGGATGAAGCTGGTATGACCGCGAACGCATTAGCACAAATGATCTGGTACCTTCTTGAGGGATCTATACTCAGGGAGGATCCTGAGAAAAGCCCGTTGACCAGGTATATCGTACAACCTAAAGAACACGATTACAGTCTTTCATTTTACAAGAGTGAGGTATCCGGTCGATGGTGGATTGAAAATAAAACCGGCAGGAAAATTCCGTGTTCCTACTACGATTATCGAAAGGCATGTGAAGAAGATTATTCGGGCGTAGTAATTCGCTCCGTGCTCGGGTAATTATTTTTCAAGGAGGGTTTCAAGGTGCATGGATCTGGATCCTTTTAATAATAACCCCTTGCCTTTACATTGCGACCAGTCCCATGTGTTTCTAATCTCTTCAATTGAATCCGCAAGTACGAAATTACTGTGTTGAGTATCCATCGCTTTATATGCTGATGCAAATTCTTTTCCAACCAGAATAATCCGATTGAGTGGTAAAGAAAGGATAAGCTCTATCAGATGTGTATGTAATGGTTGACTTTCTTCTCCGAGCTCTTTCATATCTCCCAAAATGACCCAGCCACCCGGAAATTGTTCTGCGAAGGACCGGACCGACATTTCCATACTGGAAGGATTTGCATTGTAGGCATCCTTTATAATTGTGCAGCCTTCGAAGGAAATAACTTCTGACCGATTGGCATGAGATGTAAATGCAGAAAGAGATTCTATCATCTTACTTCGTTCTATTGCAAAGTGCTCTCCAACTGTGAATGCTGCAACCATATTGATCGCATTGTATTTGCCAAACATAGAGGATTTGATCTGAACATTTTCCCGAACAAGGGTGAATCCTTTTTGATCAGAAGAAGTTATAAACTCAAAAATTATATCGCTTAATGTATTTGGATGGATGCTGTAAGTTACTTTTTGTCCCAATGAATGAGCAAGGTGAGTGACACGATCATCATCTGCATTTACAAATGCAATCCCATCATGAGATTTGAGATAATCAAATAATTCTCCTTTCCCTTTTTGAATACCTTCCACAGAACCAAAACCTTCCAGATGGGCTTTACCAATATTGGTGATCAGGCCGTGCGTGGGCATTGCAATTTCACATAATGATGCAATCTCACCAATATGATTGGCACCCATTTCAATGACTGCAATTTCAGTATCCTCTTTCATCCTGAGAATGGTGAGAGGTACACCAATATGATTATTGAAATTGCCCGCAGTGGCGTGAACACGATATTGTTGTGATAGCACTGCCGTGATCAATTCTTTCGTAGTTGTTTTTCCATTACTGCCCGTAAGAGCTACCACGGGAATCTGAAAATTAGACCTATGCGCCTGAGCGAGCCCCTGCAGCATCAATAACGTATCTTCTGTGTATAAAAACTTTTCACCCACTAATTGCGGATCAGAAACAACAGCATATGCTGCACCTGATTGCAATGCCTCATGGGCAAATTGATTTCCATTAAAGTTGGCTCCGGAGAGTGCAAAAAAAATACATCCTGCTTCAATAGCACGTGTATCCGTACACACGATCGGGTGATTACAAAAAATCTGATACAATTGATCTGCAGTCATGAAATTGGATATGCAATTGAAAGTAATGGATTCTAAAGAAAAAACGCCTTTGCAATTTGCAAAGGCGTTTTTATAAATCATATTTCAGAAGAGATTATTTATATCTCCTTTGCGTTTTAGCTTTTTTGCCACCAAAATCATGACCACCGATTTCACCACCTGGTTCTGAGCCACCAACCTGGTGCATGGCACAACGGAAACCGATTGTACGATCACCCTGTGTTTGGTTTTTGAAACGACGTGCAGCAGGGGAGAGCCAGTACAAACGATCTGCCCATGATCCACCTTTGATAACCCGTGAACTATCGTTGATCAGTGTTGATTCACCATAAGCATAGTATACAGCTTCAGAGTCATCATCACGATACTCCATTACGTTACCTTTTTTATAGTTCTCACGATCCATCACGGCAGAGTCAGAAACGATCTGGTAGCGGATGCGCCCCAAGCTGTCTTTTTCAATCGGGCGACCATTTTCATCAAGAATTTTTTCTTTGAAAATATTACCACGGTATGGGTTAAGATCCTGCTGTTCAACATCTCTAAGTGTAGAGCTGGTCATCGGACGATACAAGTCACCAGTCCATTCGCTCACATTGCCTGCCATGTTATACAGACCAAAGTCATTAGGGAAGAAAGCCTTTACAGGAGAAGGGAATGGTGCATTGTCATTTGGACGACCTGCAGTACCCATGTAGTTACCTCTTGCTTCCTTAAAGTTAGCAAGCATCCGGCCCTGATTTTTATCATGTATTTTATAACGTGCGCCAGTTCCATCCCATGGATATATACGGCGATCTGAAATCAACTCATCTTTTTTGGAAAGATTGTTACCCTGGAGAGCCAAGGCAGCATATTCCCATTCTGCTTCAGTTGGGAGACGGTAAGCTGGTAACAGGATACCATCTTCAAATCGTACAGGTCTTTCACCACCTGTCTTAAGATCCGGAAGATTTTTCTTTACACTTCCTGTGTACTGACCAAACAGATAAGCTTCTGTATTAAAGTTGTCTGAATCTTTCTGATCGACAGCAAGATTTAAGACGCCTTTTTCTACCAGCATCATTTCATTAACGCGGTCAGTTCTCCATTCGCAGAATTTATTAGCCTGTTCCCAGGTCACACCTACAACAGGATAATCATTGTAGCTGGGGTGACGGAAATAGGTTTCTACCATAGGTTCATTAAATGCAAGTTCCTCGCGCCATACAAGGGTATCCGGAAGGATGCTTAGCACCTCCTGAGGATAAGATTCTCCTAGTACGCGACGGGTCCAGTATTCAAATTCCCTGTAATGAGAATTGGAAACTTCTGATTCATCCATAAGGAAAGCTGAAACAGTCACTCTACGTGGGACATTATCCCATTCATATGTAACGTCCTGATCGGTCAAACCCATAGTAAAGGTTCCTCCTTCGACAGGTACAAGACCCGGGCCAATTTCCATTTCACCATGAGAGCCTTTTTCGAAGCCTCCCCATTCCTGGTCATTGTATTTCCAGCCTGTAACAGAGGAGCGCTCTGTCTTCTTACAGGCTCCAAATCCAATCATCATCAGGGCACACATACCCAATAAAATATGTCTTTTCATTCGTAACACGACGTTATTGTTAAAAGAGGGACAAATATACATTTTCTGAAACGATACCTACCTAGAATTATTGTTGGTAGAAATTTGATTCGGGGAAGCAAAAATTGTGCCTTCCCGGGTCTAAATTACCTGAACAGATTAAAGCAATCATTATACCGGGATTCCGTATCACCATCATCGAGATTATAAACAATCCCTACTTCGTGAGTCCCGCCGCTCAGTGGAAAGCCGCTGACAGTGTAATCAAAGCTATAGCCCAGGCGTAACTTGTTGGTCCTGAACCCTAAAGATGCAATCAAAGCCTCAGAGTTACCCGAAGTAAGTCTGTAATGAAGGCCTAACGTAATCATTTCTGCGTCGAAAGAAACGCCTCCGTTGATCTGATTAAATGGTCCCTGGGTAACCAGGCTTAAAGCGGGATTTAGTGTAAGCTTCATACCCCGGCCAAAAAGTCCGGAAAATACAGGGAAAGAGGCTCCTCCATGGAAGGTCATTCGCATTGGGATACGGGGTGAGAGATTCGAGTTAACGGTCAGGAAATCCGGGTCAGGCCTGTTAAGATGCCGGATAGACAAACCACCGTAAAATGTCTCGGAATAGATAACTGTACCAAAACCCAGATCCGGGTAAATGACACGATTTTTATCGGGGGCCGTCTCTTCGGTAGGAAAAGGAATGCCTCCGGGACTTATCGTCCCTGTATAATCATCTATCTGGTCTCCAAATACGAGCTGGTTCCAGTTCAGGGTGGATTGGACAATTCCTACCTCAATACCGGTCTTCAGGGACAATTTCCGATTAAGTTCAACTTTATAAGAGAAGATACCTGCGGCTTTAATAGTTTTTAGGATGCCGTCACCGGCGTCATCGGCCAGCATCCAAAAGCCAAGACCACTATTAATATCGGGGAAATACTGGTCGTAAGACAGGGCATACGTCCGATAGGCATTATTAAAGCCGGGAAACTGATTCCGGTAATTGGCAGTGAAACGCGGGTCTTCAGTCAAACCTGAAAGGGCTGGGTTGACCTGTAACGGGGATAAGTAAAATTGTGAAAAAACAGGATCCTGGCTGCTCGCCTGGCCATATGCCAGGAACAGGGTGTACAAAAGAAGTTTTGATAAAATCCAACTATATTTTAACTGTCGCACGTATTAGGTGTTATGCCTTTCAGTATTTCTTTGGAGGGAATGCAATAATAACCTTTTCTGAGGATGATAAATTGCTTCAGAGGCTATGTTGTGCAATAAGTGGAATTGAATCAGCGATAATGTCTTGAATATATCAAAAAATAAGATTTCGCGGTAGCAATAGAAATGGACCGTTAACGTTTTTATAACGACTTTTATCATACACCTCAGGTTAGCTAATTAGTATGAATCGAGTTTACACCCTATGTTTTTTAACAGCGATGTTTTCCTTCCCGGCAGCCTATGCTCAGCAGGAGTTACGTCATTCATTCACATTAACCTGGTCCACAACTGATGTTCTGGATTTTCCGGATGCCGGTGAGTATAGTAACGATCCGCGTTTGCCACTATACACATATCGTTTTCCAATACAGGGCAAGTCTGAGATTTCAGCGACAGTAGTAGCTCAATCCACTGACCAGGTTTCACTTTCTCCATCTGACAAAGAATATGTGATTCCTCGAGACTATTACATCGGATCAACCGTCGAACAGGAGCGAGGAAAATGGTATGGCCGTGTTTGGCTTTTACCCATGACTTCGGCAGGCACTTCAAAAGCTCAGCGCATTCTTACCGGAGAAATCGTAATCCGCACAAAACAGATTGCTACTATTACAACAAGAGGTGGTGGACCATTCAAAGAAAATTCTGTTCTCGCTGATGGTATTATTCATCGCATCACCGTTGATGAACCAGGCATCTATAAGCTTGATTACAATTTTATTAAAGACAAACTGAAAATTGATCCATCAGGCATCACGCCGGATAGGATTGGGATTTTTGGTAATGGAGACGGCAGAATTCCACAATGGAATAATGCACCGCGGACTGATGACCTCGAAGAAACTTCTTCGTATGCTGTGGGACTTACTGATGGCCGCTTTGATCAGGGCGATTATTTGTTGTGGTATGCAGAGGGATCAGATAAATGGACATACGATGTCGAAAACCGCACGTACATCATGGATAAAAATATCTATGATGAAGTCAACTCATACTATGTAATTATCAATGGTCCTTCACGGACCTCCATGTCATCACGCAATAATGCGGGCACAGGTGATTATAATTCAATTTCTTCCGTTTCGTATCAACGATTGGAAGATGAAAAAGTAAATCTGCTGGGTAGGTTCAGAGCTCCTGGCTCAGGACAGGAATGGTATGGGGATGAATTTGCCGTGCAAAATTCTAAAGATTATGCGGATCGTTTTGATCTTGCCAATATGGTTCCTGCTGATACTTTGTCGTATCGAATCCGTTTTGCAGCAAGAGCTAGTGGCGCAACTCAATTTTATATTGGGTTTAATGGAAGTGAATTTGGTAAGAGTGTTGGAGGTGTTAACCTTGATTACTACGAGGCGTCATTTGGAAATGATGCGCTGATCCAGGGCGTGTACAAATCAACAGAACCAGTAAATAAAATACAGGTACGCTATCCGGGTGCGAATGGAATCAACACTCGCGGATGGTTAGATTTTATTGAAATTAATTTTTGGAAATCAAATCAATACACACAGGGAAAATTCCTCCGTATCCTTGATCCCAGGGCTGATTATTTGGGCAATCCAATTTATAATATAACAGGCTTACCATCTGGTGCGCTTGTTTGGGATATTACAAATCCATTCAATCCAGTACTCCAAAATTATTCTGCAGGTACAACGTCAACATTTTCGTTAGCTACTACCAATCCGGATGTTCCTGCTGAATTCATAGCTTTTCACCCGAACACAGATGTGCTGACACCCGAATATTTTGGTGAGGTAGAAAATCAGAATCTACATAATATCTCACGTGCTGATCTTGTCATATTATACTATGATGATTTCGAATCAGCCGCCACCAAACTTGCTGATCACCGAAGATCACATAATCAATACCAGGTATCTTCCATTCCTGTAAGTAAAGTGTTTGAAGAATTTGGCGGGGGCTCAAAAGACCCTTCCGCGATCCGTGATTTTGCACGGATGCTGTATACACGTGATCCACAGTTCAAATACTTGTTGTTGATCGGGGATGCAACGTATGATTATCTCAACAGGAGTCCGGAATTACCTTACCAGAATTTTATTCCGGCATTTGAAACAGAGGAATCACTGGATCCGATCAGATCATTTCCGTCAGATGATTTTTATGCATTACTAGATACTGACGAAGGCAATACGCTTCGGGGCGCACTGGATATCGGCGTGGGCAGATTTCCGGTGAGTACTGCGGAAGAAGCTATGA
Organism: Saprospiraceae bacterium; assembly: GCA_031426295.1. Taxonomy (GTDB): domain Bacteria; phylum Bacteroidota; class Bacteroidia; order Chitinophagales; family Saprospiraceae; genus Opimibacter. The sequence continues at coordinate 10,343 of JANPKZ010000154.1, read as the reverse complement.
GCCTGGTAGATAAGGTCATCTATTATGATTCCAATCCTGCTACACTGCATGACTGGCGTAATCGCGCCGTGATGGTTGCCGATGACGAAGATTCAAATACACATATTAAACAGACCGATGGACTGGCAATCATTAAAGCTGCACAACATCCTGTACTGAACATTAATAAAATATATCTCGATGCTTTTCCTCAGGAATCCACTCCAGGGGGTGATCGATATCCCGCAGTCAATGAAGAAATAGATCTCAATGTAAATAAAGGCGCACTGACCGTAACCTACATCGGACACGGTGGTCAGAATGGCTGGACACAGGAACGTGTACTAAGCATTAACCAGGTGCAATCTTACAATAACCTGGATAACATGCCACTCTTCATAACAGCGACTTGTTCATTTGCCGGATATGATGAACCTGGTTTTACCACAGCCGGAGAACATCTTCTTACCAATGGAGATGGAGGTGCTATCGGACTGATGACAACTGTTCGCGCTGTGTATTCAGGTTCTAATGAACGATTGACAAAAAATGTATTGAATCTTGTGTATAAGGCAGATCAGCCCGGAGAGTATCCTGGTATAGCAGAGATCCTGCGCAGATCAAAAAATGTAGGTCAGGATTCAGTTGACATCAATGCACGCAAGTTTACACTTTTAGGAGATCCTTCAATGAAACTGGCTATTCCGAGATACAAGGTTGCTGTTTCAGAGATCAATGGTCATCCATCTGGGGGACAACCTGATACGTTAAGCGCTCTGGAAAAATCTTCAATCTCCGGTGTGGTGACAGATGACAATGGTGAGACACTAACAAGTTTTAATGGCAGAATTTATCTAACGGTATTTGATAAGGTGCAGGTGCGCAAGACACTTAATAATGATGCTGGCAGCAGCGTAATGCCATTTAGTGCACAGGAACGACAGCTTTTTAAAGGGGCGGCCACTGTTACTAATGGAGAATGGACAATTGAATTCGTACTTCCCAAGGATATTGATTTCGCTTACGGCAATGGTAAATTAAGTTTCTATGCTGAAAATGGTATCACGGATGCTACCGGGTATTTTACCTCTTTTATTATTGGTGGTGTTTCTAAGGATGGGTTAGCTGATGATCAACCTCCTGTAATTCACCTGTACATGAATGATGATAATTTTGTCTCCGGAGGAATTACAGATTCCGAACCTTATATCTACGCCGTATTAATGGATGATTTTGGAATTAATGTTTCGGGAACAGGTGTGGGACATGACCTTGAGGGTATCCTGGACGATGATGATAAAAACAGCTTTATCCTGAATGACTTTTATCAGGCTACCCTCGATGATTACCGACGTGGGGAAGTGAAATACCCGCTCAAAGACCTGGCACCAGGTAAACATACCCTGAGGATGACAGCGTGGGATCTGGCCAACAACCCGGGTGAAGCATATATTGAATTTTTGGTGCTGGATGATGAAGGTGCTGTCCTGGAACATGTCCTGAACTATCCAAATCCATTTACCACATCTACCAATTTTCAGTTTGAACATAACCGGCCTGGTCTTGAAATGAATCTCCAGGTATTGATCTATACCATTACCGGTAGATTGGTCAAAACCATTGAACGAGAGTCATTTATCTCTGATGGTTACCGTGTGGACGACCTCCCTTGGGATGGTCTGGATGATAGCGGAGGCCAACTGGCAAAGGGTGTTTATGTCTATAGAATTAAAGCCGCATACACCGTCAACGGTGGTAAAGAAGTCGTTGAAAGTAAAGCTGAAAAGCTGGTGATTCTCCGATGAGCCGAAATATTATCTTTGCATCGTTTTTTAAAACAAAAAACTCAATTTCATGAAGTTCTTTTCACTCTTAGCCTCTTTCCTTTTTCTAAGTCAGCTGGGTTACAGTCAATGCCAGTTCCAGAATGCTTTAGATTGCCCGAATACAATTATCAGCGCCGTTCCTTTCCTCAGAATCGTTCCGGATGCAAGATCTGCCGCTATGGGAGATGCCGGTATAGCTTCATCTCCGGATGCCAACAGCATGCACCACAATGCATCTAAATTAGCCTTTATTGATTCGGATCTGGGTCTGGCAGCAAGTTATTCCCCATGGCTCCGGTCATTAGGATTGCAGGACGTATATATGGCATATCTCGCAGGTTACAAACGCCTCGATGAATTCCAGACATTAGGCGTATCCCTTCGATATTTTGCCTTAGGTGATCTTCAGTTTACTGACATCAATGGAGGATCCCTCGGAGTTGGAAGACCAAACGAATTTGAAGTTGCAGTTGCTTATGCACGTAAGCTGTCTGATAACTTTAGCGCCGGTATCACTGGTAAGTTTATCTATTCAAATCTTGCAGGTGGACAGCAGATCGATAATGTTGACATCGTAGCAGCTACTGCTGGTGCAGTCGACATCTCCTTCACATACCTGAAGCCATTAAACAATGGTAACCTTCGCATTGGTGCTGCATTTACCAATCTGGGTTCTAAAGTTTCTTATACAAAATCCGAGTTCAAAGATTTTATTCCTGGTAACCTTGGTATAGGTGCTGCATGGGAAATGAATTTTGATGACTACAACCAACTTACGTTCCTGCTTGACATCAACAAACTTTTAGTTCCAACTCCGATCCCGGATTCACTGGATGCCTATGATGCGAATAATAACGGATTTCCTGACTACCGTGAGAAATCCTTGTTTGAAGGTGTGTTTGGTTCATTCGGAGATGCACCTAACGGATTCAAAGAAGAGATCCGTGAGCTGATGTATTCTGTGGGATTAGAATACTGGTACAATAAGCAGTTTGCTTTCCGTGCCGGTTATTATTATGAGCATCCTACAAAAGGAAATCGCCAATTTCTGACTGCCGGCCTTGGATTGAAATACAATGTGTTTGGTTTAAATGTATCGTACCTCGTACCTACTTCCAATCAACGAAGCCCGTTGGATAATACGCTACGTTTTACGCTGGTATTCCATCTTGATGAAAAACAAACCGTAGAAGAAATAGAAACGAATTAATCTTCGTCCCAAAATTTATAGAACAAGGCTGTCTGCGAAGACGGCCTTTTTTTATGTGGTAACCATTAAAATTAAATCCTGTATTGATATCACATGATTTGTGATTAGCTTGGAGTCATGAACCAACGAAAATTATTCTACTGGTCCGTAGTCGTGGCCATGGCCGGGTTTTTATTTGGATTTGATACAGCCGTGATCTCCGGCGCTGATCAGCCCATTCAGAAATTGTGGGGTCTGAGTGATTTTGAACATGGATTTTTTATCATGTCCATGGCATTGTGGGGTACAGTGCTGGGTTCGATATTTGGGGGATATCCCTGTGAAAAATATGGACGAAAAAATACCCTGATCATCATTGGCTTACTGTATATCGTTTCATCTATCGGCTCTGCATTAGCCTGGGATCCGGTTTCATTTTCCATTTTTCGATTTCTGGGTGGAGTAGGTGTAGGCGCCTCCTCAGTTGCAGCACCGACGTATATCTCGGAGATAGCACCAGCAAGTCAGCGCGGCAGGCTTGGGATCCTGTATCAGTTCAATATTGTATTTGGAATCCTTATCGCATACGTATCCAATTATTTTCTTGCTGGTATTGGTCCGGATGCGTGGAGATGGATGTTGGGTATCGTTACGATTCCTTCTTTGATCTATTCCATTCTTGTATTCACAGTACCTGAAAGTCCGAGATGGTTGATCCTGCGCAAAAATGATGATGCTGCTGCGAAGAAAATTCTCAAGGATCTTGATCCATCAACTGATGCAGATCAGGAAGTTCAGGTAATACGTCAGTCGGCAGGAACAGAAAAGGCAAACCTGTTTTCCGGAAAATATTCAAGACCCATTATGCTTGCTTTTTTGATTGCGTTTTTCAATCAATTATCAGGGATCAACTTTGTGATCTATTATGCGCCAAGGATATTCGAACAGGCAGGAAGTGGCTCGGATAGTGCGTTGTTATCAACGGCTGGAATTGGAATTGCAAATTTGTTATTTACGCTATTAGGAATGTACCTGATTGACAGGGCCGGAAGAAAAAAACTGATGTTGATCGGGTCTATCGGGTATATCATCTCACTCACCATGGTATCTATTGTATTTTTCAATCAGAATTTTGGCGGTATCGATGTTCCAATCTATTTATTCTTATTCATTGCTTCACATGCTATCGGGCAAGGAGCTGTGATATGGGTTTTCATTTCTGAGATCTTTCCAAATAACATACGCGCAGCAGGTCAATCTTTAGGCACATCGACACATTGGATTTTCGCGGCGTTGATTACCCTTCTGATGCCTTATGTTTTAAACCGGGTGAGTGGTGGTCCCATCTTTGCATTCTTTGCCGGTATGATGGTGTTGCAATTGTTGTTTGTCATTTTTTTGATGCCGGAGACAAAAGGGATCTCGCTGGAAGATCTCCAGAAAAAGCTGACAAAGGAAAAATAGGTGACGTGAAAAAATGCATCTGTGGCCTGTAAGCCGGATTCTGTTTTCTTCCTTACGAAAGAACATCTATCATTTATCTGGACCCGGCATAACTGCCTGGGTTCTATCTGCCCACCCCCTTCAATTGTTTGCACATTCCCGCGAGCAGCAGGATACCTGAGATCATGCGGACATGAAATAAGGAATTGAAGTGTACATGGCATTTCAACCCGCAAGGTTTATCCCAGTACCCGGTCACCCGGCTACTGCGTGCGCTCTTACCACACGTTTTCACCCTTATCCCGCGAGACGCGGGACGGTAATTTTCTGTGACACTTTCTGTTCACGCCGAGGCGTGACCCATCAGTTAGATGGTGCGGTACTCTACGTTGTCCGGACTTTCCTCCCTCATCTTCATGAGAGCGATAGATCAACCACAGATGCTGCACGATAACGCCTAAGCGTGCCCGGAAGTTGCCAGGTCCCTGATTCTAATGCATCCAGACCATCCAAAACTTTGATATAGAATTATTTACTTATTAGATATTATCTTTATGTGATTTATGTGGATCCGGGATCATGTCAACAGATACCTTGCCCTGACTGGCTTATGCCTCCTGGCACTGGTAACCCTTGTAGGGATTGATCATATAACTCATGATAAGACCAATTTTGCCAAACAACTGGAGGAAAAGATTCATGAAACTGAGGTAGAAGCAGAAAAAAGCGTTCGCGAGGGTGGGTGGATTGCCCATATAAGATCTGTTACCAGTTCCGGTAAGATTTTTTCGAATGACCTGGTCAACAGGATTGAAGCACTGAGTCATCAGTCGTATTCCATCTACGTATATCACCAGGACAGCCTGCTTTTCTGGTCCAAACCCGGGATGATCATTGATCCTTCCCACAAAGAGTTTGCAACCATTCCCTGTGTGATCAGCGACCATCGCCAGGACTATTATGTTAAGCAAATTGAGGTGGCGGACCGTCAGGATCTGTTGAAGGTCTTTTTTAAAATTCCGATTATACCCGAAGTTGAGCGAGGTTACAGCATTGGTGTTACGCAATATCGTTTTGGATATCCTACGCCCGACAATGCGACCCTGATCCGGAGCAAGGATGGTTCTCCGATCGCTCATGTTCAATTGCTGACCAAAGAGTTTTCATTTTTTGTGCAGTTTCTGATTTTCGTTTTATCACTTGTTGGTTTGTTTTCATTAGTGATGGCCTGGATTTCGTGGCTGCAGGAACAACCTGAACAAAAAGTATCACACGTAAATAAAATATTGCTTCAGATGGCTGGTCTCCTGTGTGTCAGGATGGCCACGCTATTTATTCCCTATCATGATTTTTTTGATCAGCTTAATTTATTAAGTCCAATCATTCAGAATATTTCATTCCCATATTCGACGATGGACCTATTGATTGACAGTGCTATCTTTTTATGGCTCTGTACACTTGCAAGTAAAATTTATAACAGGGATTTTGCGCAAGTATTCGGTTCAGTGACTCCTCCGGCTGTAAGAAGTATGTGGGGTGACAGGCTGATGACGACCAGTCATTACCTGGTGGTGATCATGATGTGCGGTCTGACAGCGTGGATCCTGCGGCAGGTAGTGGGTCAGAGTAATTTTAAACTGGACCTGGGGGAGGTTTCTTTATTTGACATCCATCATTTTCTATCGATCCTGGCATGTGGATTAATTGTGATGGGTGTATTTACATTCTCATTTCAGATCGTCACGCGCGCCATTTTTTATACGCGGAATTTTTATGAACGAATGGCTGCGTTGTTATTTGCAGGTGCGATCAGTATTCCTTTGCTGGCACTGATCGATATCGACCTGCCGCTGGTTGGGTTCTATTTAGGTGTATTTATCCTGATGACATTGCTTGACCTGTATATTGATCAGGGAAATCGTTCGGTGATCTGGGTGTTGAGTTGGCTCATCACGATATCATCCATGACCGCGCTTGTATTGTATAAGTATCAGCGTGATTTTGAGAAAATAGCACGTACAGAACTTATAGATCAGGTACCCATTGGATCCGGACAAAATCTTACGGATGAAGAACACCTTATCGAATGGCTTTACAAATTACCGCGTAAGTATAGTCTTGCCATCTATCAGCAGGACGGGCAGCTTGTGTTTAATCACCAGCATGATTATGCACTTGTCTTACCTAAGTATAAGGCCATAAAGCAAGGTGAATTTTTTGAAGTCCCAACTAGTGATGACAGGACTGATATCGGTATTAAAAATGAAAAGGGTGGAGTAATCCTCATTGGAAAAAAGATCGAGGGACTGAACCAGATCATCTCTCTTTTCTCATTAATATTTACGGTGTTTAGTTTTCTTCTCTTTTTATTAGCAGGTCTAAATGCGTGGTTTGATTTTCTGCCAAAAAATATGGAGCTGACGATCTCTCCACGACCGTCCCTGCGCAATAAGATTCAGATTGCAATAGTGTTTATCATCATTCTTACATTCGTGATTGTTGGCTTACTGACAGTATATTATATCCGTTCGAACAGCCGTTCGGATGAATTACGCAGGTATGATGAACGACTTCGAACGATTGCTGGATCGATTCGGCAAACGATCTCATCAGAAGTCAAATCATGGCGTGATGACATGAGACAGGCGGCACGCATTGCATTAGCCAATAGTGCAACTAACCAGATGTATGACGCGGATGGAGACTTGATCCAGCCACTAGATGAAACACGTCGGAATGAACAGCAGATAGCAGTAAAAATGGCGTTCCTGCCGAAGATGATCCTGGATGCTGGTTCCCGTGAATATTATCTTTCAGGTACACACTTCGAAGAAGTGAACTCACCACGACCAACTGATGTAGGATTTGTTTCCGTGCATAAAGAAGGTAATCAATTAGGGTATATTGAATTGACGGAATTACTTCCATTCGGAAGTGAAGGCGGGGATCCGGGTTCCGCATTTTTTATGACACTGCTCAATGCATATGTCTTTATTTTCCTCATTGCCATTGGTATGGCAGTTATCATGGCTCGATCTATCACCGGTCCTGTTGCACAGTTGAGTGAGAAACTTAAGAAGATCCGTATCGGTAAAAAGAATGAAACCATTCAATGGGCCATTGATGATGAAGTAGGTGAATTGATTCGCGATTACAATGCGATGGTAACAAAACTTGATGAGAGCGTTCTTTTATTGGCACAATCAGAGCGAGATACAGCGTGGAGGGAAATGGCTAAGCAAGTAGCACATGAAATCAAAAATCCGCTCACGCCCATGAAACTCAGCATTCAATACTTGCAGAATGCTTCCAATCGGGATGATGTGGATGATCTGCCTGCCATGATCAGAAGAGTAAGTAAGACACTTATAGAGCAGATTGACAACCTTACCAATATCGCATCCGAGTTTTCCAGTTATGCGAAGATGCCGACGGCGATGAATGAAGTTTTTGTGATCAATGATGTAGTTGCATCAGTACATGATCTCTTCAGAAAACGTGAGGACATGGACATACAATTGCAGGTACCGATCAATGATTTGTTTGTTTTTGCAGATAAAAGCCAGATCATACGTGTGTTAAATAATATTGTCAAAAATGCGATCCAGGCAATCCCGAAATCGCGCAGAGGATTAATTGAAATCAAGCTGGTATACACAGAAGAGAATGTGACCATATCCATACATGATAATGGAACAGGGATCGATGAGCATATGAAAGAAAAAGTGTTCTTTCCTAACTTCACCACCAAGTCCTCAGGCATGGGTCTTGGACTTGCCATCTGTTCAGATATTATTCAATCCTTTGACGGCCGCATTTATTTTGAAACGGAGAAAGGAGCTGGCACTACCTTCTTTATTGAACTTCCGCGTCATGCCATGAATGGTGAGTACATCAATCGCAGACAACGTCTGGGTGATGAAATGGTAAATAGCTAGCAAAATAATTTATTTGATTGTGGCAAGCATCAGGCTTTTTGCATTCGCCAATGCTTCTTTGGATGGGGGATCACCACTTAACATTTTTGCAATTTCAATCTGGCGTTTTTCGGTGGTCAGCAACTGGACAGATGATTCATCCCGACCTTTGTTCTGCACTTTCGAAACGTGATATTGTATGGCAGCGTGAGCTGCGATCTGTGGTGAATGTGTGATCATTAATATTTGATGACCTTTCGCAAGATCACGGATCAATTGCCCCATCCGCCAGGCAACTTCACCTGAAATACCCGTATCAATTTCATCAAAGATGATCGTCGGCAGTGCTGCTTGTGCTGCATACAAGGATTTGATGGCGAGGCTCAGGCGAGACAACTCACCTCCTGATGCTACGGATTGGATGGGTTGGGGTGACATTCCTTTATTGGCGGAAAATAAAAACTGGATATCATCCATTCCATCAGGGCCCGGATTGGCAGACATGACATCAATAGAAAATTTCCCATTTGGCATGCCGAGCTCAAGCAGGAGCTTGTTCATGGATGGAATTATTTTTTTCGCACCTGCTATACGTTTTGCAGTTAATTGTTTTCCTTTTTCCTGCAACTGCGAAAGTGATGACTCAATTTTCGCCTCAAGATCCTGAACCTGGTCTCCAACAGATGCAAGCTCGCTTAATTCTTTATTGAAAGAGTTTTTTAGTTTAACCAGATCATCTTCTGTACTGCACTGATATTTTTTAATCAGGATGTATAATTGATTTAATCGCGACTCAACTTTTTCCAGTCGGGCTGGATTGTTATGCGCCATGCCTTCCAGTTTGCTGCCTTCCATGCCGAGATCCTGTACTTCGAGACGAAGTGCTTCAAGCCGGTCTGCAATGGCTGAGATGGGAGGTGAAACGGATCTGACAATTTCAACCTGCTTTTTCAATTGTGTAAGCTGCGTCATGATGGAATGTTGACCATCCACCATCACGCGCTGCAGTTGTGCTAACGAGTGATTTATTGATTCCGCATGCTGCAGGATATTTTGTTCTTCTTCCAATGTGACGACTTCACCTGATTTTAATTGTGCACTGTCGAGCTCACTGATCTGGAATTGTAAAAAATCTTTCCTGCGTGCGGATGTAGCTTCAAAATCTTTTAGTTTTTGTAATTCGTTTCTTACGGACACCAGGGACTGATACACTTCCCTGTATTCCCGATGCTGCTTCCCCGCATCACTTAATGTATCCAATACCTCGCGCTGATAATCTTTGGATTGGAGTGCCAAATTATCATGTTGGTGATGTAGCTCGATAAGATAGCTTGTTATCTCCTGTAGAATTTTCAGGGAAACTGGTGTATCATTTACAAATGAGCGGCTTTTACCTCCGGATGCAATTTCACGACGGCAGATTAACTCGGTGTCAAAATCGAGACCTTCGCGCTCAAATAACCATTGCAGTGATTGATCATGCAGTGTGAAATGCGCTTCAACAATACATTTTGCTTTTTCATCAGGTAAGATCCGACCGTCTGCGCGTTTTCCCAGCGCCAGACCTAAAGCTCCTAACAGAATGGATTTCCCTGCACCTGTCTCGCCTGTAATAATGGATAATCCCTGAGAAATGGACAGATCCAATTCCGAAATAATCGCATAATTATGAATGATCAACCGGTTAAGCATGGAACGAAAGAACAAAAATAAATCTAAATCTATTGTAGTGCATTTAATGCCTCGAGAACAACGGGTTCTACATTTGTGCCGGACCGCTGTACCATGGCATACAGTTCCATCGCCTTGGCTTTCTGACGCAGGCCGATGTAACTTTTCATCTTTTCATACAGGAATATGGGTTGTTTATTATTGAGTTGCATGGCCCTGTCAAAGTCAGCAATAGCGTCCTGGTATTGGCCCGTAATATTTTTTATTCTGCCCCTTTCATACCATAACTCTGCATCTTCAGGGTGCATTTCAAGATAC
>JANPKZ010000153.1:0-12403 GCA_031426295.1 Saprospiraceae bacterium | reverse complement strand
GAATCTGGCTCTTGAAGGCTTCACTGTACCTAATAATGGGTTTCTTTTTTTGCATTGTTGATCAGTTTAGAAACTGTCAACTTTTTTCAGGACGGGACAGGGCAAAATTTAGATGAAATTCGAATTAAAAGAATCTGATTTTCATTTCGAAACTCCCAGTGTTTTTAATCGCTACGTTTCGCAGAAACAAGCAGATTAAAACGCAGGGACCGTTTTTTGGCGCAGCTACAAAAAACGAGGGCGGAGGCTCGAGTTATTGGCGCAGTAATAATAAACGAGGTCGGAGGCTCTAGTGAAATTGGAATTAAGTTTAGGTAGGAACACTTCTTAATCCTCCCATGTACTTACGCAATTCCTGAAACGACACTGTCCTCTCTTTAAAATATTCAAGCGCTTTATTTGTCTCATCTTCACTCGCTTCAAGACGCAGCAACATATTATGCAGGTGCATCTTCATATGCCCTTTTTGAATACCCGTTGTAATAAGAGATTTGATCGCTGAAAAATTTTGCATCAATCCCGTAGCAGCAATGATCTGCATGAGCGTCGGTGCATCCGGGTTACCCAACATTTCCAACGACCTTTTTGCCACTGGATGTAAGGTTGTTAGGCCACCTACTGTGCCTACTGCGAGTGGAATTTCCAGTTCGAAACGGAATACACCTTTGTGGATTGTACACTTGCTCAGACCTGAATATTTTCCATCACGCGATGCATACGCATGTCCACATGCTTCCACTGCGCGGAAATCATTCGCAGTTGCCATCACGACTGCATCGATACCATTAAATATTCCTTTGTTGTGCGTAGCCGCTCTATAGGGATCAATATGAGAAATGCGAACCGCTGTATAAAACCTACGGGCAAATTCTTCCGGTTCAAGATCGCCTTCAAATACTCCAAGTTGGACAGTAGGACATTCTACCCACGCTAAAACCTTACAATCCGGGGTATAATTGGAAAGGATCGCCATGATCACTTCCGGAGCAGGAACATCTGTAGTTAAATTTTTATCAAACCATACGGGCAATGCTTCTGCACAGGCTTCGAGAACCGAATTAATAAAATTCGCCCCCATGGAATCTTTCGTATCAAGCTCTACCAATAACTGATAGTAGCCAGGTTCGCGATCGGTCATATTGATCAGCGAAATCTGCTTGATGCCACCACCCCGCTGATCCATGTTGCGCGTGATATGACTGCTCACACCTATCAGGTAAGCAGCAAGTTCATCTTTAAATGTTGCGAGCAGATCTCCATCACCATACCACAGGAAATGGATCTGGCCAGTCTTGACTGTACCAATAATTTTTGTGTGGATACCGCCCCTGTCGAGCCAGAATTTTGCTCCGCTTGCAGCTGCAGCAACAACAGAACTTTCTTCTGTCACCATCGGCACACAATATTCAATACCGTTAATGAGAAAATTGGGTGCGACACCTAATGGCAATGGATAATTGCTGATCGTGTTTTCACTGAAGCCGTCGAGAATTTTTTGTTGTTCTTCATTGACGAGCAAATAACTCGCGAGTTCACGTTTGACCGTCTCGGGATCTTTGAAAAAATTTTCCACGATCCATTTGATCTTGCCAACCTTGGACAATTTTGAAAAACCTGATATTGTTTTCTTTCCCATCCTGCTATTTCACTTTCAAAAATGTATGCGCTAATTGTAACCCCCGGATCTGCTGGTCCACATAGGAATCCAATGCTTCCTGGCTTTCACGTGCATATTTTAAAAAAGCACTGGCCTGCCCGTAAATGGATGGCATCATCAGTCGTTGGGTGAAATAATATCCATCCAGGAAATCCTTTACGCCGCCTGATACGATTATCTGTTTACAGGGATACTCCTCTGGTCCCGCCATCCATAAAGCATTAATCCAGGAAACCATCTCTCCTGCACTATGACCTACGTGTGTAATGGCTTCATAGGTTTCACGATGCAGGTGATTTGAGCGTAATAATTCCAGTTTGCTGAAGTTAGTTCCGCCATGTGCTGCCAGGTCAAAAGCAGCAATGGGTAGTTTCAATACAGCCGCGATGCTTTCGTAGCCCATTCCCTGGCCAACTTCCTTGACGATAACCGGAAAGTTTATTTCGGTTAAAAGTTGTGTCAGCGTGTCGATTGGTGGCCGCTGGATAATATCACCTTCTGGTTGCAACCATTCCTGGAGTGGATTGATATGAACGATAAGTCCATCCGCTCGTAATTGTTCGATTAAGGTGACAATATCAGAACTTCGCTTTTCCTCAAGAAGACCTTCTATCTGGGCAATCCCCAGGTTTGCATACAATGGCAGATCAGGACCAATGATGTCACGCATATCAAAATCCCTGATCCGGTCCAGATTCTGTAGAAGTGGGCGACAGGAACCAAGTCCCATCCCCAAGCCATACCTGGCTGCTGCAGCCGCGAGCCTGCGATTAATGTCGAGCGCCAGTTCTGTTCCGCCCGTCATGCTGCTGACCCACAGAGGTGCTTTGAGCTGCTTTCCTAAAAAAGTTATGCTGAGATCGGCACCATCTACCGGATGCCCTGATAACATGGGTTCGTAACGGAAACGGCTATCGGGACCTGCATTGTCCATGTCAGAGGCGAAGGCAAGATCAATATGATCCTGCTTGCGGTCTGTTTGGGTATTTTCCTCCATGCGGAGGCAAAGGTATCTAATAAGGTGCATGCTTCGACCTGCTTGCACTCAACCTTGTCCTGCAGCTCAGCAACCGGGATCAAAGGAACAAAGGGCAAAGGGCTAAGAGCTAGGGGATAAGGGCTAAGGGTTATTACACCAATTGTAAAAAAAGGGCAACGAACGTTATCGTTCATTGCCCCTGTATAATTCAATTCGGATAAGGTCTATTGGCCGCGCTTGAAGATGTATCGTGTAGTAAAGATCCCTTCACCATCCTGGGTACCGGCATCAGTTTCCACACCTGAGCTTACAAACGCAAGCTCCCAACCAGCTTTGGACATTTCATTCAGCTTGGCAGAAATGATCGCGTCATTGGAGGCAATGTTTTGGAAATTGATACCACCAAGGCTATAGAAGTTGAGCAATTTTGTTTCTTCAAAATTGTCAATCTTCAGTTCGCTGCGTTTTACGGTATTCATCTGGCTGGTTTTGCCATCGGTGCGCTCAGTGGTGAAATTGGCGGTGTTGAGGTCTTCTTTATTCGCCAGCATCCGGGAGCGGCCGAGGCCTGCAGGCACAATGGATTCAACAGTGGTGATAACCGAATATTCTACCTGGGCAGAAAGCTGGAAGAATCCAAAAAGAAAAAATGCGAGAACAGTGATTGTATTTTTCATAGTTAGTTTGATTTCGAGGTCAAAGCTAACTGCGTGTTTCATGCTGCGCAAATTTTTAAATGAAGTTTAATGGGTGTGTTAAGAAAGACTAAAGGATTATGAGGAGATACGAGGAAAAAGTTCCGGCACTTATTTACCTTTTTTGTTGGGCTCCATAATTAATAGAGTAAATCCAAAGCCAAAAATTATCGTTATCAAACCGGCGAAATAGGGTATAAAATCAACCATTGTTTGACTTGTTTATAAGTTTAAGATATATGCCAAATGCCAATATGGAAGGGACCCAAATTCCAACAAAAATTCCATCTTCTTTGGCTCCCTGAAAGTATAGGAGTTCTGAAAATATCAATGATAAGAGTGCGGCGACAAATAAAAGTTTATCGGCGAGTGTAAATTTTTTTAACATGTTTTTTGGAATTGATTAAGGGCCCAAGGTAATGATTTTAGATGCATATATCATATACCATTTGACTTTGTGGAACTGCAGTTACGTCAAGGACTTCTTTACTGACAGATCATTGAGGACTGTCTTGCGACCTGCTGCCATTTGCCTTTTTTCTTCACCCAGATATTCGTGAATCTTCTTTTATACGGCTGGCCTGCCGTGGCCCCGGGAATATTATTGATGGAAACGAACGTTTCCTGACCCATTGTGATAACCAAATTTTTCCTGAACTGAATCTGTTCCACCACCTTATCAAAAGAGCTATAATGAATGCCACCCCCTCTTTGTGTTCGTAGCACTGCTTCCCGATTTGGTAAAATATCATTTCGTGGACTGCTGACCATAAATTCTGGCGCCCAAAGCTCTTTGAGCATATTGGTGTCGCCATTGAGAAGCGCTGTAAGGACAGTTTGTTCCAGCTTTCGGATTTCAGCTTCTGTTTTTGTGTTTGATTGCCCAAAAGCTATTAAAACTGGAAAAATGAATGTGGTCGACAGAAATATTTTTATCATAAAAATTTAGTTGTCTTTTATGAATTTTGTTTCAGATTAGTAGCAATCTACGACAGCTCTGGATTACTTTGAAGTATAAAAAGTCAAAACCAAAAAATATTTATGTTTAGGGATTTACTGGAGCAGTTTCTAATTTTTAATCAATCAACTATTTAAAATCCTGTACAACGCCTTGTGATATGATTCAAAGGTTGGCAGATTATTGTGATGCCCGCCTTTAATCGTAACAAGCTTAGCCCGATCAGGAATTAGTTTTTGCAACCTGACACCTTGTTCGTAGCTAATTAAAAAATCCTTGTCGCCATGAATAATATACACAGGACATTTTACTTTTTGCAAATATTTCCATGTCGGAATTTTATACCTGAGGATCCATCGCAAGGGCAGCCAGCCTGCAAAACGACTGATCTGGTATTCAAAGCTGTAATAGGGTGAATCGAGGATCAGCATCCTTGGATTATTCCACGCAGCCACACGTGCTGCAAATCCACAACCCAGAGATCTTCCCAGTACGACAATTTTACTTTGAGGATACTGTTCCATTAACCAGTTGTACACATATTCTGTATCACTGTAGATAATCTGTTCGGATCGCCTGCCACGACTTTTTCCAAAACCTCTATAGTCCATCATGAAAAAATCATATCCTTTACCAACATAATCTTTGGCAAATTTTCCCCAACCTTTTATACTACGACTATTACCTTTCAGAAAAAATACTACACCTAAACTATTCGGAACTTTAAACCAGATCGCATTGATATGTCCACCATCCGGCAAGTCAAATTTTTGCTCTTCAAAGGGAAAGGAATATTGATAGGTAAAATCCTGCGGCAACATCTCTGGACGGAAAAAGAAAAAATGCTGGAGGAAATAAAAGATCACAATCAGCGATCCATAAATGATCAATATCAGGATAAGGATATTCATACATCACGTTTGCGAAAAATACAATCCAGGTCCCTGCCCAATCCATTGTAATCGAGGCCATATCCCACCACAAAATCATTGGGGATAGACTTGCCCTCATATTTCAATTCATCCGTGTATTGATAGGCTGCAGGTTTTTTTAATAAACACGTTGTCTCAAGAGATGCCGGATTTTCTTTCAGGATCCGTTCCTTCAGATAGGCCAATGTGTGGCCAGTATCTACAATATCTTCCACAATGAGCACATGCTGGTTTTCAAGCGGTGTTTTCCATAAAAAATGTTCACCGATCTGACCTGAAGATTGTGTTCCTGCGTACGAACTCACTTTCACAAAATCGAGTCGCAACGGAATGGATAGTTGTCGTACGAGATCGGCTGCAAAAATGAACGCACCATTCAACACGATCAGCAGTACTGGATTTTTTCCTTCATAATCCCTGTCAATACGCTCCGCAATATCATCCACTACCTCTTTTATCTCTGCAACAGAAATAAAAGGTTCAAATTCGAGATCATGAAGCGTGACGTTTTTCATTTTCCAATGCCATATTGATCCACCAAAAACAAAAATGATGTAATCGCGGCAGAACCGGATGCGAGTTCGCGTGGATGAACAGTCTCAAGCACATCAAGATGAGAATGATGATAATCAAAATATTTTGAATTCTCCGGACGCAAGCCGATCAGTAATCCTGCTTTCGGTTTCAGCGGACCAATATCCGCACCGCCACCTCCTGGATTAAGTTGCACATGATATGGCTCCAGAAGATTCATGTACGTACCCATAAATGCCAGGTGTTTGTCAAGGACCACACCTTCACCGGCTGAACAACCAAAACCTTGCGGAACACCAGCACCCCCATCTGACTCAATGGCAGCGAGGTGATATTCATTTTTCCTGAAAGCCTCCGATGCATATGTTTTACCTCCCGCCAGACCACTTTCTTCATTCATGAATAACACGCAGCGTAATGTGCGTTTTGGTTTATACCCCATTTTCACCAACCGGTATAAAGCTTCCATACTATGGATACATCCTGCACCATCATCCTGAGCACCTTCGCCCACATCCCATGAGTCAAGATGTCCGCCGACCAGAATGATCTCATCGGGAAATTCAGAACCGCGGATCTCACCGATGACATTGTATGACGTGACTTCGCCGATCATTTTGCAGTTCATCCGCATAAAAACTTCAACACGCCCAAGTTTCAGTGCATTGGAAAGACGATCAGCATCATTGGTGCTGATACCGATCGAAGGAATATTGACCAGGGTATCGGCCACAAGTGTAAGACCTGTATGTGGGTAATCATCTTTAGTTGTAGAAAGCGACCGAATGACTGCAGCCACAGCTCCTTTTTTGGCAGCAACTGACGGGCCACTATAGCGCTGATCAGCAGCGCCACCATACGCAGAAAATGTACTGGGCAGACCCACATCCATGGGTCTTCCAAAAAAGACAATCTTGCCTTTCACAGCTGATTCGGGTAATGCTCTTAATTCATCAACGGACTGCACCTCTATCACCTCTGCACGCACACCCTGGTCTCCTGTCCCTGGAGAATGACCCAGGGCAAGACCCATCAGGGTCACTGATCCGGCTTCTTTGGAGATCATCATGATAAATTCATTATCACCGCGATCCCATTTTTTAACCTTGATTTCCTGCAGCCAGACTTTATCAAGGCCCAGCGTATCAAGGACATTTTTGGACCAGATCACCGCCTTCTCAGAGCCTTCCCATCCGCTTAACCTGTTGCCAATATCCTTGGTAAGCGTCGTCAGCCATTTATAACCGATCAGTTCGGTATACGATTGCCGGTAAACTTCCCGGATAAAAAAGGCAGCAGAGTCTTGTGACATCTGGCTTTTGCCAGCCAGGGGTAACAACAGTAATAAAACAAGCAATCGCAAGATCATACAGACAAATTAGCGTGGCCACGAAGGTATAATTTGGAACGCATCTAAATTATTTTTTGCTTTGTGCTCATTACCCCCCACCATGGTAGCTTTGTCATGCGGGAATCCTGTCACGGTAAGCAGATCGGTATCAGCTTACCAGGTTATAAAATGTAGTCCACCTATGAAATGGTTTGTAAGATTCTTCACCTCCTCGCTGGGTCAGAAATATATCATGAGCCTCACGGGCCTGTTCCTGATCTCCTTCCTGATCGTGCACCTCAGCGGTAACCTGCAGCTCCTGTCCGATGATGGAGGCAGATCCTTCAATATCTATGCTGCCTTCATGTCCAAGAATACGATCATCCGGATCATTTCCATTGGGCTCTACACATTCATTCTTCTGCATGGTATCCAGGGAATTGCACTGTGGTTGAAAAACCGGAAAGCGAAAGGATCACATTACAAAAAAGGTCGACCTGCCGGCACCAGTTGGCCTGCCCGCAACATGGCCTTGCTTGGCATCCTGATTTTCGCATTTCTCTGTTTCCATATGGGTGACTTCTGGTGGAAAATGCGGTTGACAGACGATCTGGCCCTGGTGACATATCCAGGACAGCTAAAGCCTGTAGAGGATATTTTTTCGAGAGTACATATTGCTTTCCAGGAACTCTGGATCGTCATCATTTACATAATCGGAGTGATAGCCCTTGCACTGCACCTGATCCATGGTTTTCAAAGTGCATTCCAGAGTCTCGGACTCAACCATAAAAGATATTCACCCATCATCAGCGGGATCGGATGGGTATTTACTATAGTCATTTCCATCGGGTTCATTTTGATCCCGGTCTATCATTATCTCAATCCGTAAGTACATCTATCATCAATCGTATTCTTATAAAAGCAACGTCCGCATATGAAATCATTGGATGGTAAAGTTCCTGAGGGGCCGATCGAAGAAAAGTGGGAACACTATAAAGCAACAATTCCGCTGGTATCGCCTAACAACAAGCGACGTCTTGATGTTATAGTGGTTGGTACGGGTCTTGCAGGTGCATCAGCGGCTGCCACACTTGGTGAGTTAGGCTATAATGTGAAATGTTTTACGTTTCATGACAGTCCTCGACGTGCGCATAGTATCGCGGCGCAGGGTGGTATCAATGCAGCAAAAAATTATCAAAATGATGGTGACAGTGTACACCGTCTCTTTTATGATACAGTAAAAGGTGGTGATTATCGTTCACGCGAAGGGAATGTACATCGTCTTGCAGAAGTGAGTACGGATATCATCGATCAGTGTGTGGCACAGGGTGTTCCTTTTGCCAGGGAATATGGTGGTCTTTTGGAAAACAGATCTTTTGGTGGTGTGCAGGTGTCACGTACGTTTTATGCACGTGGTCAGACCGGACAACAATTATTATTAGGCGCATACTCTGCATTGTCAAGACAGATCTCATTGGGTACAGTTGAAATGTACAATCGCCATGAGATGATGGATGTGGTGATGATCGATGGAAAGGCTCGAGGTATCATTGCACGTAATCTTCTGACCGGTAACCTTGAAAGATATTCCGCGCATTGTGTTGTTCTGGCAACAGGTGGTTACGGAAATGTATATTATCTCTCTACGAATGCCATGGGATGTAACGTCGCTGCGGCATGGAGAGCAGTTCGTCGTGGTGCGTATATGGCGAATCCATGTTTTACACAAATTCACCCTACATGTATTCCTGTTTCCGGTGACTATCAGAGCAAACTTACGCTGATGTCTGAATCGCTCCGGAATGATGGGCGTGTATGGGTTCCAAAAAACAAATCGGATGTTGAAGCAATCCGTACCCGAAAAATATTACCCTCCAGCCTGAAGGAAGAGGATCGCGATTATTATCTCGAGCGTCGATATCCTGCATTTGGAAATCTTGTTCCTCGGGATGTGGCATCACGTGCCGCTAAAATTGCATGCGATGAAGGCTTTGGTGTGAATCAAACCGGTCTTGCTGTATTCCTTGATTTCGATTCAGCGATCATGCGCTATGGAAAATCAGATGCTAATGCAAAAGGCATGCACAACGCTGATGATGCTGCCATCCGCAAACTGGGTGAAGCCAAAGTGAGCGAGCTCTATGGCAACCTGTTTGAGATGTATGAAAAGATCACAGGAGAAAATCCGTATAAGACTCCGATGATGATCTATCCGGCTATCCACTACACGATGGGTGGATTATGGGTTGATTATAACCTGGAAACAAATATTCCAAACCTGTTTGCACTGGGAGAATGTAATTTCTCTGATCATGGTGCTAACCGTCTTGGTGCAAGTGCCTTGATGCAGGGGCTTGCAGATGGATATTTCGTTCTTCCATATACAATAGGGATTGCATTGTCTGAAGACATCCGCACTCCAAGATTCAATACAGATCGTGAAGAATTTAAAACGGTGGAGGAAAATGTACAGACTCGTCTTACAGAACTCATGAATGTGGGTGGCAAACAATCTGTAGAATCTTTCCATCGCAGACTAGGTCACATCATGTGGGATTATTGCGGCATGGCCCGTAATGAAGAAGGTTTGAAAAAAGCCCGCCAGCTGGTACGCGAATTGCGTGCGGAATTTTATCGTGATGTTTTTGTTCCGGGCAGTCAGAATGATTTTAATCCTGAGCTTGAAAAAGCATACCGTGTAGCTGACTTTATTGAGATGGGAGAATTAATGATCCTTGACGCGTTGGAACGTAACGAATCATGTGGTGGACATTTCCGTGAAGAATATCAGTCAGGTGATGGTGAGGCATTACGCGATGACAATCACTATGCGTATGTCGCTGCGTGGGAATGGATGGATATTAATGCAGAGCCGGAGATGCACAAGGAGAAACTGAAGTTTGAGAGTGTGGAGCTGAAGACTAGGAGCTATAAATAGGCATGGTTTGCATGGATTGCATGGCGAAAAAAAAGGGACAACGAACAAGGAATACTGAACAAGGACTATTGATTTTTGAAGTTTTAATATTTAAGCAATGAATCTGAAACTACATATCTGGCGTCAGCGGTCTGCCAAAGAGAAAGGTGCATTAGTAGAATACGCTGTAGAAGCAAATGACCATATGTCATTCCTGGAGATGATCGATGTGTTGAACCAACAATTGATTGAACAGAAACAAGAACCGGTTGCATTCGAACATGATTGTCGTGAAGGTATTTGTGGTTCATGTAGTATGGTAATCAATGGGCGTCCGCATGGTCCGTTGGATGGGACGACGGTTTGTCAGCTGCATATGCGGCATTTTAAGGATGGCGAGCATATTTATGTGGAGCCATTTCGAGCAGATTCATTTCCGGTGATCCGTGACCTTGTTGTGGATCGTTCCGGATTTGACAGGATCATTCAGGCCGGTGGATATATCTCAGTGAATACTGGCCAGGCTGTAGATGGTAATGCCATTCCAATTGAAAAAGATCGCGCAGGTGAGGCATTTGATGCTGCCGCTTGTATTGGTTGTGGCGCATGTGTTGCCGCGTGTCCGAATGGAAGTGCAATGTTATTTACAGCTGCTAAAGTTTCACATCTCGCGATCATGCCGCAGGGTGAAGTTGAAAATGATCGACGTGTATTAGCCATGGTTGCGCAGATGGATAAAGAAGGATTTGGTCGTTGCTCTAATAACTACGCATGTGAAGCTGAGTGTCCTAAGGAAATTTCTGTATCGCATATTGCTCGATTAAATCGATTGTATTTGAAGAGTGGGTTGACGAGTAAGGCGTAAGCTACCGCCCTCGTTTATCAGAGCATCCGCCCTAGTTTATTGTTGCTGCGCCAATAAATTGCATGGATCACTTGGATTGCATGGATTGCATGGATTAAATAGGAATAAGGATCTTCTCCACCTAAAATTTGCACTTTAATTTCAGCCTAAGCTTTAGCTTCTTTTTTTACTTCATTACTTGTAGTGAGCTTGTCGAACCACTCGCTACTCAGACCTCTTTATTTGCACTATACTTAATTCAGTCGAATTATTTTCTTCACAAAGTCATATGTGATAATTGTTGTGATGGCATCATGGATGTAATCAAAACAAACTAATCATGCGCTTCTTCGGTGGTTTTATCGTGGTGCTGGGAGTGCTCTCCATTCTCCTCTATTTTCTCAAGGCTAATTTTCTGGTACTTGGATGGGTCGATCAATGGGGCACCCAGACAGGCTGGATCATCCGTGGCGCAGTCATTGTACTGGGCATCGTCATGTATGCGGTGGGAAAGCCAAGTGATGAGGAATGAACATTCCCGGGGGATTGCATGGCTTGCCTTTATTATATCCTCTGCATTTTTCTTCAGGCTTAGCTTTCACTTTTGCTTCCTTTTTACTTCGTTACTTGTGGTGAGCATGTCGAATCATTCGTTATTCTGACCTCCTTACTCGTGGTGAGATTGTCGAATCTATTCTGACTTCAATTGTAGATGAAGAATAATTCCTCATATAAAATTGAAGAACCACTATATCAGATCAGATAAAAACACAAAATTCATCATTCCGGATACTGGCTGTAGCACGACGTGTGTTTAGCAGGTCGGAGTAAAATTTTAAACTTCCTTATTCGTTATTCTGAAATCTCTATTCTGCATTCAAACTGCTGTTTGAGAAAAGTTCAGAAATAAAAACTGCAGAATCATTTCAAACATGCATGACTGCCTTCAAAATTCTTCATTCCTTGTTCCTTGTTCGTTATTCAATTCCCACTTGATCATTTGATCCTTTCCTCCATTGCTCCCTCTATTTCCCTAACTTGCCCCCATAAACCATCCTAATTCTTTATGAAGCTTCAGTTTTGCGGTGCAGCGCGCCAGGTCACGGGCAGTAGTCATTTGGTCACGCTCGATAGCGGGTACAAGATCCTGCTCGATTGTGGACTTTTCCAGGGAAATTATAAAGATGATCTGATCGCTAATGAGGAGTTTCTATTCAATCCCTCTGAGATCAACTGTCTTGTGCTGTCACATGCGCACATGGATCATGCCGGACGAATACCGAAACTGGTCAAAGATGGCTTTACTGGAAAAATTCATGCGACACATGCGACTCGAAGCCTGTGTGCCATTATGCTTTTGGATGGAGCCTTTATCCAGGAGAAGGATGCAGAGTATTTCAATAAAAAGAATCAAAATAAATTTTCATTAGCCGATCCCATCGAGCCTCGCGTTCCATTATACACTACAAAGGATGTAGACAAAACCATGAACCTTTTCATTGGCTATACGTACAATAAATGGTACCGGGTATGTGATGGTGTAAAAGTATTGTTCAC
>JANPKZ010000152.1:0-4857 GCA_031426295.1 Saprospiraceae bacterium | reverse complement strand
GCATTAAAGACAGTGGCTGTTTCTTTGAATAAAATAGCAAACGATATTCGTCTACTTGCTTCTGGTCCAAGAAGCGGTATTGGTGAAATCAATATTCCATCCAATGAACCTGGTTCATCCATCATGCCTGGCAAAGTGAATCCAACGCAATCTGAAGCTATGACAATGGCGATGGCGCAGGTGATCGGAAATGATGTCGCGATATCTGTAGGTGGCATCATTTCCGATCACCTGCGCCATGGCCATCGTCATCGCTTCAGATTGAGTAGGGTTCACCTTACCGGGCATGATGGATGAACCAGGTTCATTAGATGGAATATTGATTTCACCAATACCGCTTCTTGGACCAGAAGCCAGTAAGCGAATATCGTTTGCTATTTTATTCAAAGAAACAGCCACTGTCTTTAATGCACCATGTGATGCTACGATCGCATCATGGGCAGCAAGAGATTCAAACTTATTTTTCGCAGTAATAAACGGATGGCCTGTTAGCTCAGCAATTTTTTTAGCAACCATCTTGTCGTATTTTTTAGGTGCGTTCAGGCCTGTTCCAACAGCTGTTCCACCTAATGCCAATTCTGCAAGATGGAGAAGCGTATTTTGAAGAGCCTTTATACCATGTTCTACCTGGGAAGCATATCCGCTAAATTCCTGACCTAATGTCAGCGGAGTTGCATCCATAAGATGCGTACGGCCAATTTTGACAATAGGTTTAAATGCTTTTGCCTTAGCATCCAATGCAGCATGAAGTGATTTGAGAGCTGGAAGTGTATGTTCTGCCAAATAGCTATAAGCAGCAATGCTCATCGCCGTGGGGAAGGTATCATTGGAAGACTGTGATTTATTGACATCATCATTTGGATGCAATACTTTTTTTGCATCATCAAGCTTTCCACCCTTGATGACGTGTCCGCGATTTGCAATCACCTCATTCAGGTTCATATTGGATTGTGTACCCGAACCTGTTTGCCAGACAACTAATGGAAACTGCTCATCTAATTGCCCTTTCAAAATTTCATCGCACACTTTTGCGATCAGTTGTGATTTCGCTTTTGGCAACACGTCCAGATCTGTATTTGTCTGAGCAGCAGCTTTTTTCAGGATGGCAAATGCACGGATCACTTCAATCGGCATTCGTTGGCCGCCAATTTTAAAATTATCCTTACTGCGTTGCGTTTGCGCTCCCCAATAGACATCAGCAGGAACCTCAACAGGTCCAATGCTGTCTTTTTCAATTCGATAGTTCATGATAGTCGGATGGTTAGGCCATGTATGGGGCCGGATGTTCATTAATTGATGTTTGAAACTGGGTCATAAAGACCGTGTGGAAATTTTTGCAAGAATGTGTTCGCCTACACGACGACCCTGCTCAATACCACTTTCAATACCAGCACGATAATGGATGCCTCCATAGTGCCGGCTGATGGCAGCTTCCTCTGCAGCCTGTTTAAAGGACGTAAAGCTTCGTACCGGCAAGCCGTATTCTACTTCAGTACTGTCAGAAAATGCAAAATTTTCACCAAATAATTTTGTCAGCACAAGTGATGAAGCTGTAGAAATTACACTGTGACCACTGGTATGTTCGGGGAAAGGAGGTGTCTGTAGATTCGGTGTCCACTCCGGATCAATGAATTGATTGATATAAGTCTCAGGTCTGCATACATTGCTGCGATACTTTTCATCCCAGCAGCTGATGAATCCATCAAACAATGCAATAGATGTCAACGCATACGCTTCTGCAGTGGCCATCATATCCAGATTTGCTTTTCTGCTTGCGAGACCAACGATCCCCATCCAATGACCTCCGGGTGTAATTTTTTTGGTAGCAAACATTAAGTGGCCCTGCTGATGCATGACGTATGGATTACAGTCCCAAAAATTTGCAATGGCCAGGCGGTTATCCTTGTCTTCTGCATTGATGTTGTAGACCTCCAGGGCTTGTTGATAAAATGGAGAGTCCTTTTCACCACTAAACGGGATGGGAGCTGCCGGTTTAAATTGACTACTGCTATCCAATGTCAGGGGACGGATTTTATTCCAGTTCGGTTCTATGCCCTCGATATATGCAGGAGGTGTGGGTTGCCAGCGACCGGCTTCTGTAGTCACAGTATATTTTGGAAAACTTCGTGTTTGTGCGTAATTATCTTTTTTCGACCAGGCCATGATATGATCGGCAACAGACTGGCCATAAGCCACGGAAGCATCGAAAACATCTTCAGGGACACTTGCATCATGCAATTTGGTCCAGGTCTGGCTGCGAAAATCTTCAACTTCCGACTCAGAAAAAATGAGTGCCTTGGAGACAGACATGTAAGCCTGAAGAGCGGCAATATTGCAATCGATCTTTTGGTCAGCAGGAGGGGCAGGAACTTCAGTCAGTCCGTTCAGTTGACCGGCAAACGATCTGTACTCAGGATGACCTGATCGCAATGCCTCATATAATGCGATGTTAGTGTAAGCATAAATCCTGCCAGCGACTACCGGGGAGAAAATATCATGTACGATGACCTCAGTGGTTTTATCTACCGCGTCATGAATTAACGAGGTATTTTCACAGACAGTCACATCGAATGGTTCTTCACGACAGGCAATGAGAAAGGTGAATAGACATACGATCAGAAAACCGGGAAGCAATTTCATCGTCAATACAATTTGAGAACAGGCGCAAAAGTAGACAATTTGCCTGTGTCAAACGAGAAGCATGCGGTAAAGTATTTTAATAAAGATGGTCAGCGCACAAAAGCAAAAGCGCTGGAAATATTGGTATATAACTTATTGAAATATAATCAATTATAACATGTTAGCGCAAGTCTTGGTAAAGAATGGAGTCCCTACTGGATCCTTTGAGTTACGTGAAATCGAAATGCCGGTTTGCAAAGCTGGTCAGGTCAGGATTAAGGTATCGGCATTCGGTCTGAATTATGCGGATGTAATGTCCCGTCAGGGGATCTATAGGGAATGTCCTCCCTTGCCAACCGTGATAGGATATGATGTGGAGGGTGTGATCGATGCGGTGGCTCCGGATGTCACCGGGTATAAACTTGGCGATCCGGTTTTTGCTCTGACGCGTTTTGGGGGTTATGCTCAATATGCTACTACACAAGTAACGGGAGTTGGTCGGTTGCCTGATGGTACAAAGACTGGAGAAGGATGTGCATTGGCAACTCAATATGTGACAGCGGTACATGCGGCTATTCATTGCCAGACGCTGATGGCTGGAGAGAAAGTTTTGATCCATGCGGCTGCCGGAGGCTTGGGAACAGCTTTGACCCAGATTGCTTTGTCGAAGGGCTGTACTGTAATAGGGGTCGCGGGAGGTCGTGAAAAGATTGAATATTTAAAATCTCTTGGTGTGCAGCATCCGGTCAATCATCATGAAGTATCGTATCTCGATTATGTGCGGGATCATTTTGATGGGAGGGTCGATGTGGTGTTTGATAACAATGGAGGTAAGTCATTCAAAAATGGAAAGTCGATTCTGGCGCGTGGTGGTCGGATTGTTACGTTGGGTGCGGCGTCGTTGAGCGGAAAAGGTGGAAAGTTGAGCTTGGTGCGTTTGGGAATAGGTTTTGGATTTTATTCGCCCATCAGTTTTCTCACGAAGTCGCAAATTCTGATCGGTGTGAATATGTTGAAGATTGCGGATCATCGTCCGGATATAATTGCGCACGTCTTTCGGCAGACGCAGGAGATGTATGCGGAAGGGATATTGAAGCCGCATGTAGGGAAGATCTTCAGGTATGATCAGATCGGGGAGGCGCAGGCCTTTATGGAGGATCGGAAGTCGATTGGGAAGATAGCGGTGACGTGGTAGAGAAGTGAGAGAGTGAGAAAGTGAGAGAGTGAGATATCTGAGCACCGTAGGTGCGACATATTTGTAGGCACGAAGTAAGAAAAGGAGCCCCTTTAGAGTGTTCTCTATTCGCAAAGAGGAAATCGGTAGTGAGGGTTAGTTGCATATTTATTCCAGTTCCAAAATTTCAAATAGTTTTTTCTAAACTTTCGACAGATGACGGTTTTGGTATTATTAGTTGCGTCATAAAATACTTTGATGTTTCCATCCTTTCCAATGATCGTCCTTTTTGTGGAACACAGGTCTCTGTAAAATCAGATGTGTTTGAGCCGTAATGGTAGACACTGATTATATCCATTGTGTAAAGGTGCAATGCTAATGCAAAAATGAATGCAAAAAGGATGGTGATAACAATCTGTAATTTTTGTTTGCGTTTTGCATTCATCGGGTAAAAATTTTCATGGTTGGACTGACTGAAAACGAGAATATGTTTTGATAGTTGTTTCGTAAACGTTTGTAAACGGGTAATATATTTTGGAAAAATTGGGATAAAAAATAATGAATCAAATTAGTATATATCGTCAGAAAAAATATGTCACAATAAATTTCAAATTTATTGCAATAATGTTTCTTTTGCTCCTAATTTAATTCCCGAAAACAATTTTTTACCACCAGTTAAAACTTCTTACCATGGCACACTCCAAAGCCAACCTATTCGACCATACCTTGTTCAATCAGGCCACCTGGTCAAGATGCCAATCACACCCGGCACGCATCATTATCCTCACATACCTGCTCGATCACGGACCATCACCATTCTACGAACTGAACCAGAATATCCCCACATTATCCGGGCCTGCCGTTTCTCAACATATCGAGAAGTTAATTAAAATGGGCGTCATCGATATCGAACGAAAATATCCGAAAGCACTGTACGAAATCAAAAAGAATGTTTGTAAAAAGCTTGCTAAACTGCTAAGAGATTTACAAAACAGATTTGGAGTGTAAATTATAAATTTAAAAAGCTAAATATTTAATTTTCAATTTCTATTTTCTATTTTCCA
>JANPKZ010000151.1:0-5403 GCA_031426295.1 Saprospiraceae bacterium | reverse complement strand
CATCTTCGGAAATGTGCGATTTGAAAGGAATACATAGGTAAGATCATTCACCGGATCATTCCACACGCATATGCCTGTAAACCCTGTATGACCATAGGTTTTTTTCGAGGCCTCCGCCGCCATTAGTTGAGTCCGGCGCGTATCCAGTTCTTTCATGTCAAATCCAATACCACGACGTGTAGAATTTTCATACCGCGTCGTAAATTCATGGAGTATGTCCGCATCTATATACTTTCTTCCACCATATTCTCCGTCATTCATAAGCATGGTAAAAAAGACTCCGAGGTCATGCGCATTCGAAAACAATCCTGCATGTCCACAAACACCTCCCAGCATCGCGCATGCCATGTCATGGACATAACCATCCAATACCTGGCACCGAAAATATTCGTCATCTTCAGATGGTACAATTTCGGTATCCTTAAATCGCTGCAGCGGTTTATAGCCCAGTCGTCGTAATCCTAATGGCTTATAGAAAACGCTATCCACATACGTACCCAGGTTAATCCCTGTCTCATTGCGAATAATCTCCGGCAACATAATGAATCCAAGGTCGCTATATACATACGTACCCTCCCTGTTTAAACCACTTCGTATGATCTGCCTGCGAATCGTATCGAGATATCCCAATTCCAGGTACATGTGTTCGGCAACGCAGATCGGATATTTCGAACTTGGAATCGTCTGGTAGATGTCATCAAATACGTTGGGCACAGCACGATTTTTTGGCAATGTGCTTTCATAAAACGGGATCCATGATTGTAAGCCGGCATGATGTGCCATTACTTTGCGCAACACCATGTTTTCTTTATTAGTCGATCGCAGCCAGGGCAGGTATTCCCCAAGGGTTTTATCAAGGGAAAGTTTTTTCTCTTCAACCAATCGCATAACAGTTGGAGTTGTGGCAGCAACTTTCGTTACGGATGCAATGTCATACAGATCAGTCAACCTGACAGAATCTTTTCCTTTATATGTATGGGTTCCAAATGCTTCTTCATAGATGATCCTTCCCTGTCTTGCAATTAGTACCTGGCAACCAGGCGCAGCATGAACCTTGATCATTTGCCCGACAATATTCTTTATAGCATTCAGACTATCTGACACCATCCCCACACGTTCGGGCACACTGTATCCAAGACGCTTTAATGAAGGCGTCGTAAAGCCATGATCTACCGGGAAAATATTGCTGGCTGTGATAGGTAATTTTCCTTTAAATCCAAATACACCTGCGATGCCTTGTGCAGTGATGTCCTCAGTCTCAGGTGTATCTTCATACGCCATGATGAGGTGATCAATATTTTCAAAATATTTCAGGCTGTACGGACTACCAAAGACTACGACGATAATGTCTTCCTGCTGCCGATTCAGGTTTTGGATAAAACCAAGGATTTCTTTGGTCAGACCATACATCTCTGCAGGTTTGTTGCTCACATTGTGCACACCAATGATGACACGCTGATATTTTTTCAGTTCGTTGATGATCTGACTCTGATCAACACCATCAAGTGATTTGGGAAGCGAATAATTGGTTGCTTCGATATAGCTGGCAAGACGTGTTTGAAAAGGCGTGACCTTAGTGCTGCCAATGGACACGGTTGCATAACGGATATCATCGAGATTAACCAGCGGAATTAATGCACGTTTATTTTGCGCAACAGTTATAGAGCCTTCGATCAACTTGTGCTTGATGCCAATCGCGTAAGGATCGAATGCCATCTTAGCAGCATACTCCGGCGTTGGAAGGACAAGACTGTCAAGACCTAGTTGATATTTTACAGCGAGGATCTTCTTTACCTTTTCATCAAGGGCTTTCGAATCCAGTTTCCCTTTTTTAATTCCATCCCGCAACGCTGTGAATGCTGCCACGATATCAGTAGGCATCAGCAGGAGATCGTTGCCCGCAGTAAAGGCCATTGTTGCAATTTCACCTGCATCATAATGATCCGTCACACCTTTCATTTCAAGAGCATCTGTAATCACAAGGCCATTGAAGCCCATTTCTCTCCTGAGCAGACCATTGATTGCTTTTTCACTGAGTGTGGTGGAGAGGTTTGGTGTATTATCAATTGCAGGCACATGAAGGTGCGCAACCATGATACTCGGTAAACCTGCATTGATAAGCTGCTGAAATGGATATAACTCTACTTCATGCAAGCGCTCCATCGTGTATGGAATGACGGGTAAATCAAAATGTGAATCAACACCTGTATCACCATGACCTGGAAAATGTTTTCCACATGGAAGAATCCCTGCAGCCTGCAAACCTTTCATATACGCAATCGAATGCGATGTTACATTCTCCCTTTTTTCACCAAAGGAACGATCTCCGATGACGGGATTCATCGCATTGTTATTGACATCAGCTACTGGTGAAAAACTAAAATTTACACCCACTGCTTTTAATTGTTTGCCAATCGCATATCCCATCTCTTCCACATCAGCAATATTCGAATTAGCGCCCAGCATCAATTGTCTGGGAAACGAAAGACCTTTTTCTTTAAAGCGCATGCCTAATCCCCACTCGGCATCCATAGAGATGATCAGTGGTATGGTACTTTGTTTTTGATAAGATGAAATTAATGCCGCCTGCTTGGCAGGGGTACCCTGAAAAAAACACATCCCACCAACATGATATTTTTTGATCTGGCTTTCCACATACTTAATGTGATCATCACCCAAATCAGAATGTGCACGGATGATGAAAAGCTGACCAATCTTTTCATCCAGCGACATGGATTTGAAAATCGAATCTACCCATGGCGTTGCCAAATCCTGGCCAAACAGAAATTGGCTGGATGCGATAAGTCCAAACAGGATGATACATTTCATTTTCCTCATAACAATCTCATTGTTTGTTTTGCAACTGCGGTAGATTCGGATCGAGCTCGCGCGCTTTTGCAAAACTGGCATTTGCATTGACCTCGTCACCGATCTGCCGGTACGCTACACCGAGGTTAAAAAACCCGGATGCATTCGTAGGTGCGAGTTCAAGTTCTTTTTTAAAATATGTAATCGCCTGCTGGGAATCTCCTTTCTGACCATATGCTACACCCAGGAGGTGGTAGGTCTGGAAATCATCGGGGATCAACGTAACAGCTTCCTGTAATAACGTGATCGCGCCCACCAGATTATTCTCTTTTTCACCCTTGATCCGGCCAGACTCCCGGAGCGCTACCCCCAGGTTTCGCTTGCCTTCTCCATAGTTCGGGTCAATCGATAACACATGGCGGAAATACCGGATCGCCTCGTCATGGTCGCCCAGGTGAAAATGGCTATTTCCGAGTAACAGATAACTCAGCTTATAGTTGGGATGGATCTCGAGGGCTTGTTTCAAATATCCCTGAGCCTCACGCAGCATTTTATTCTTGATTCCTTCATCTTTTTCTTTTTCTGCAGACGTTACCAGGTCACCCCCCATCGCATTTAACAATTTGGCACTGCGGGTTGAAGTATGGATGTCTGTAGAAAAAAGTGTGTGGTTATCCTGCCATACACGGCTACGCGCTAATGTCCAGCCAGCGCATCCCAGAAGAATGATCGCAAGGCTACCCATGGCAATTGATTTTTTTCCACTGTCCACAAGTTTTGCGAATGCCAGACCGACGATCATCGCAAATCCAAATGATGGCAGAAATGCAAAACGCTCCGACATATTGGTGCCGATCGGGAACACAATATTGGATGTGATCGACATCGTCATGACATAAAACAGGATGCCATATGCATACCACGATCGTGTTTTCAAACCTTTCACAGCAACATAGAGTAATGCCAGCCACATCAATGTATAAAAGATCACGATCGGATTGCCCCAGGATTGGATCTCAATTTGTCGTGGATAATAATCATGTGTCAGCGGATAAGGAAAGACAAGTAGTTGTACATACTTACCCATCGTATACATGATCGTTGCTGATTTTTCTGCGAAGCTGAGAGGCAGATATTTTCCGTTTTCAATTTTGAGGAACGGGTTGTTCATCAGCTCCATCGGCGTATTACCTTTTTCCCAGCCCGTTACGCTGCCACGCAATACAAGGAACAGAATGCTGGCAACAACGATGGGGATCAGGGCCTGCAACCATTTAATATTTTTGTTTTTTGAATACCACCATAATGTCATGGGCACAACACCGAGCATGGTGATGACATTTTCTTTTGCGAGCAGGCCGAGAAAAAAGACACCTAGCGCAAGAAGTCGGTATTTCCATGGATTGGCATCATCCACACTTTTTAACATCAGCCAAAGTCCACCAATAGAGGCGAGAGCTGCGATGATCTCATCACGGCCTTTGATATTAGCAACGACTTCAGTATGGATCGGATGGAATGCGAAGATCAGTCCGGCTGCAGCCGCAGTATAGATCGCCGTATTGGGATTCATCCGGGCACTGAGCAGCATCCTGAGAAAACCAAAGATGACCCAGCACAGGAGGCCATAACAGACGGCGCTGATAAAATGACTGAACCATGGCTTCGGTCCCGCGACTTCATACTCGATGGCAAACATGATTGGGGTCAGAGGGCGATAGCGGCCACCACTTACAAGGCGGGTCTTATTGTCGTCCTTGAAATAGCCATAAAAGGTATCATGCCCCAACAGGCCGCCGATCCCTTTGACGCCTTCCTTGGTGTACATGTTTTCCGTGATGACGATGGCGTCATCCTGCGTATAGTCGAATCCGACGGTCTGAAAATAGAGGAGGGCGCCCAGCAGGGCGATCAGGGGCCCGATCTTCTGGACAGCAATGCCGGCAAAGGTGCCGATAGTCTCTTTCTTGCTTTGTTTTTTAGTTGTCTTGGCCACGAGTAAGTCCTTGGGGGCCAAATTTCGATAAAAATCCTGAGGGTAAGCCCTTGCTATTTCATTCCTCTCCCCAACAACTGCTCCTTCTTCAACAACGCATCGACATCTTTTAGCACCCCTTTCTGCATCGCCTCCCGCGCAATTGATTTCTTCACATCAGCCGCAACAGGATGTTCCAGGTTTTCAATAGCACGTAGGAAGACCCTGTTCATTTGCATGGACTTGCGACGATTCCACCAGAAAAGTAAACCTAACAAAACCCCCAAAAGTCCAAGACCCAGGAAAACGATGTTCCGGATATTACTGAAAAAGCCCTGCGCTGTATTATCCTTTCGGATCTCATCAAAGATCGAACGCACCGCTGTACGCGCTATTGAATCTATCTGGGGTCGAAGATTACTAGCAAATATGTCATTACTGATCCCTGCACCAATAGTTTCATAATCCACACGCGACAAGGAGCGATTAATAAAATAACTCAAAGAATCCGCGCTATTTGTGTTAAACAGCGACAACATCAGCGAATTAAGTTTTGCTTTATTGGATGCAGAGGTCAGGTCACTGAAGCCA
Organism: Saprospiraceae bacterium; assembly: GCA_031426295.1. Classification (GTDB taxonomy): domain Bacteria; phylum Bacteroidota; class Bacteroidia; order Chitinophagales; family Saprospiraceae; genus Opimibacter. The sequence continues at coordinate 29 of JANPKZ010000151.1, read as the reverse complement.
CCATTGATCAGTCGTGCAATATCATTACC
>JANPKZ010000150.1:0-25963 GCA_031426295.1 Saprospiraceae bacterium | reverse complement strand
TGGTTGATTTTTTTACCGTGTCTCATTAGTCTTCTTCCAATTTATATTTTCCCAGATCCATTCCGAAAGTCAGGTTTTTATCGGCTACCAATTGCTCTAATTCAGCAAGTGATTTTTTACCGAAATTCCTGAATTTCAATAGCTCATGTGTATCAAAACGGACCAGTTCAGCAAGTGAATTGATCTTAGCTGCTTTCAGGCAGTTGTATGCGCGAACAGACAGGTCGAGATCTTCGAGTGATGTCTTCAGCAGCTTGCGCATGCTCAGGATATGCTCGTTGACGATACCGTCTTCCTTGCCTACTTTATCATCAAATGTGATGTGCTCATCAGTGATCAGCATCAGGTGCTGGATCATGATGCGGCTGGCTTCTTTGATGGCTTCTTCAGGATGGATGGTACCATCTGTTTCCACTTCAATGCTCAGCTTTTCGTAGTCAGTACGTTGACCTACACGGGTATTGGAAACCTGGTAAGCAACTTTTTTGATTGGCGTATAAATTGCATCAACCGGAATCACACCGATAGGTGCATTCTCCGGCATGTTGTCTTCTGCTGGTACATATCCCCTGCCTTTGGTGATCGTCATCTCTAATTCAAGATTGACAGATGGCTCCATGCGGCAGATAAGCAGTTCAGGATTCATGATCTTGAAAACATTGGTTTTTGATTCAATGTCTTTTGCTCTGAATTCATCCTGGCCGCTGATCGTGATATAGATCTGGTGCTCGGTAGCTTTATCACCTTTCAATGCACCTTTAAGGCGAATTTGTTTGATGTTGAGGATAATGTCAACGACATCTTCCACGACACCTGGTATGCTTGAAAACTCATGGTCAACACCGGCGATACGGATGGCTGAAACAGCATATCCTTCGAGTGAAGACAAGAGAACGCGGCGAAGTGAATTTCCAATGGTCTGGCCAAAACCAGGCTCCAGGGGTTTGAATTCGAATTGTCCATGAAAGTCCGTGGCTTTCTGGAGTAATATTTTATCCGGCTTTTGAAAATTCAGAATGCTCATAAAGAAGTTTTCTAATGAACTAATGATAAATGCTTGAGAATAATCGTAACAGTTGTATGGAGGCCTGCTACCTAAGCCTTAGTTGGTTACTTCGAGTATAACTCCACGATCAACTGTTCATTGATCTTTTCAGGAATATCATCACGTTCAGGATATGTCAGGAATTTTCCTTCCATACGATCCGGGTTCCATTCGAGCCATGGGAATTTGCGTACATCCACTTTCGCAGCTACGTTATCAGCAATGACTTCAATAGCCTGTGATTTTCCACGGACTGATACAACGTCACCTGGTTTTAGCTGATATGAAGGAACGTAGGTAAGATCACCATTGACCAGCACATGCTTGTGTGATACAAGCTGACGTGCAGCTCTGCGTGTCTTACCGATGCCGAGACGGAAGATTGTGTTGTCCAGGCGGGATTCCAATAATTGCAGAAGCACTGTACCTGTAACACCACTCTTTGCGCTTGCTTTTTCGAAGATGTTGCGGAATTGACGCTCCAGTACACCATAAGTGTATTTTGCTTTTTGTTTTTCAAGAAGCTGGAGTGCGTATTCTGATTTTTGACGGCGACGTTTTGAGTTGCCATGTTGACCCGGGCGGTATTTTTTCCGCTCAAAACTCTTGTCAAAGCCGAAGATCATTTCACCAAGGGCTCTGGCTTTTTTCGTGGTAGGTCCGGTATATCTTGCCATAAAAAATAATAATAATTAGGATAAAACCAATCTGTGCTGCATCAGCACATCAGACTCTTCTGCGTTTTGGTGGACGACAGCCGTTGTGTGGCACTGGTGTAAGATCCTGGATCTTGGAAACTCTCACACCAACTGCATCGATCGCGCGGATCGCTGCCTCACGACCTGAGCCAGGTCCTTTGACAAAGATCTCTGCTGATCTCATGCCTGCATCATATGCTTCCTGTGCGGCAGCAGAAGCTGCAACCTGGGCGGCATAAGGTGTGTTCTTTTTTGAGCCCTTGAAACCTGCTTTACCGGCAGATGCCCAGGAGATCACATGTCCTGCACGATTGGTCACCGTAACGATGATATTGTTGAATGTAGCCTGTATGAAAGCCTTTCCATCGCTTTCAACTTTTACTTTACGTTTTTTAGCTACTTTTTTAACTGTCTTAGCCATATTAAGATTTACGACTTACGATTTACGATTCTGAATTATACGATGGGATTTACGATCCATGAAACCGGATCAGTAAGTCTGTTACTTAGTTACTTTCTTTTTGTTCGCTACTGTCTTACGTTTTCCTTTACGTGTGCGGGCGTTCGTTTTTGTGCGCTGTCCACGTACCGGAAGCCCTTTACGGTGACGTAATCCCCGGTAGCAGGCGATATCCATCAATCGCTTGATCATCATCTGTACTTCTGAACGGAGTTCACCTTCTACCTTATAAGTGTCCTGAATGATGCGGGATATATTCATCACGTTATCATCGGACCAATCCTGGACTTTTACATCTTCACTGATGGAAGCCTGTTCCAGAATTGTTTTGGCACGGCTTGCGCCGATACCATAAATATATTGGAGACTTATAATGCCTCTCTTATTTCTTGGAAGATCTATACCTGCTATCCTGGCCATATGATGCTTAGAGTTTTATCAGCCTTGACGCTGTTTAAATTTTGGATTCTTTTTGTTGATGATGTACAGTCTCCCCTTTCTCCGCACGATCTTGCAATCCACTGACCTCTTTTTAATTGACGCTCGTACTTTCATAATCTATTCTCTTTGTAAGGCTTTTGGCCTGTTATTTATACCTATAGGTTATACGTCCTCTGGATAAATCATAGGGTGACATCTCGACGGAGACTTTATCTCCCGGAAGGATCCGTATGTAATTCATCCTCATTTTTCCCGATATGGTCGCGATCAGCATATGATCGTTCTCTAACCGGACTCTAAACATGGCGTTTGACAAGGCCTCTTCGATTATTCCATCTTGTTTGATGACCTGTTGTTTCGCCATTTTTTGATTTTGGAGTGCAAATATCTACTTTTTTATCCACACTTCGGCCAAATTGTCGTTATTTTTTATGGCCTGGTCGATTACCCCGTGATCTGACAGGACATCGGCCTGACCCTTCCGGATGGCGATCGTGTGTTCATAATGTGCTGAAGGCTTCAGGTCCCTGGAAAGGAGGGTCCATCCATCTTTTTTCAGCACTACTTCTTTCGTTCCAAGGTTGATCATCGGCTCTATCGCGATCACCAGTCCTTCCTGCAGTATAGCCCCTTTTCCCCTTTTTCCATAGTTGGGTACTTCAGGTGGCTCGTGTAATTTTTTTCCTATTCCGTGACCGACCATTTCCCGGATCACTCCGTATCCATGGACTGCCTCCGCATGTTGCTGAATAGCAGCTCCCAGATCACCGATCCTGTTTCCAGCGACTGATTGACCAATTGCCAGATCTAAACATTCGCGGGTCACGACTAATAACTTCATGACTTCCGGTGCCAGTTCTCCTACGGCAAACGTAAAAGCGGCGTCACCAAAAAATCCATCCTTTTTAACTCCACAATCCACAGATACCACATCATTCTCTTTCACTTCACGTTTATCCGGTATTCCGTGGACAACCACTTCATTGAAAGAAATACACAAAGTGGCCGGGAAATCAAAGGTGGCTCCAGGATATCCCAGAAATGCAGGTACCGCCTTATGATCCCTGATAAATGTTTCTGCAATCTTATCTAACTGGCTTCCGGTTACACCGGGCCTGATATGGCCTGCGACTTCGGCTAGCGTTGCACTCACGAGGAGACAATTCTGCCTGATGATATCAATCTCTTCCTCTGTCTTCAGGTGAAAACGCGACCCTGCTACCATAGTATGGGTCAAAGGATAATATATGAAGAATGTGAAAAAATCATTTTGACCGGATTACATGTTAGCACCGATCTGCATGCCGCTGCCACTGCGACCTTTCAGTTTACCTGATTTTACAAGACCATCATACTTTCTCATCAGGAGATAACTCTCAATCTGAGCCAGTGTATCAAGCACAACACCTACCAGAATCAGGAGCGATGTACCTCCGAAGAAGATCGCAAATCCCTGATTGATACCAACTGAATTGGCTATAAATGGCAGGATCGTAATCAACCCTAGGAATAATGCACCAGGCAAAGTGACACGGGTTGTGATGACGTCTATGAAGTCAGCAGTATCCTTTCCAGGCTTGATGCCTGGAATAAACGCGTTCTGTCTTTTGAGATATTCAGCGTACTGAGTTGGATTGACAAGTAGTGCTGTATACACGTAAGTGAATACAACAACAAGGATAAACGTAAACACGGCTGTAGGAAGTGAAAACGGATCATTTAATGATCTAAGCAAACCATTGGTTTGAGCTCCTGTACCATCACCCTGCATAAAATACTGGGCAACCGTCATAGGTAGAAACAAGATGGCTTGTGCAAAGATGATCGGCATTACACCTGCCGCATTTACTTTCAGAGGAATGTAATCACGGGCACCAGACTGAGGAATGCTGGAGTTACCACGGCCGACCATACGCTTGGCGAATTGGATCGGAATTTTCCGTACACCCTGAACGATCAGGATACACAACATGGTCACAACAAAGAATCCTGCAAGTTCAAGTACGAATGTGAGCAAACCTCCCTGATTCAACTGTGCCTGGAATTCAAATATCAAAGCTGCTGGTAAGGTGGCAATAATACCTACCATGATAATCATGGAGATACCATTACCAATTCCTTTATCGGTAATCCGTTCACCAAGCCACATCGCGAGGATGGTACCGGTAGAAAGGATGATAATACTTGAAAACCAGAAGATCGAGACAGGAATGTTAGGTGAAATAGCACCGATACTTTTGATATACGTAAGATATGCGCCACCCTGTACGAGCGTGATCGCAACCGTCAGTAACCTTGTCATCTGAGTGATCTTCTTACGACCTGATTCGCCTTCCTTCTGCTGGAGACGCTGGAAATAAGGGACTGCGAATCCGAGCAGCTGAATGATAATCGATGCCGTGATATATGGCATGATACCCAATGCAAAAATGGCTGCATTGTTAAATGCACCACCTGTAAATACATTGATCAAGCCCAGGAGGTCATTGCTGTTCCTGTTGCTTGCATAATTTTCCAACACTGAAGGAACAACACCCGGAAGAACGATCCTAGAGCCAAGACGGTAGACACCGATCATGGCGATAGTGAACAGAATGCGGTTACGCAATTCTTTGATCTTCCAGATATGCTTAAGTGTATCGATGAAATTCTTCATTCGGCTTGCCTAGATAAACTTATACAATTGTGATACTTCCGCCTACAGCTTCCACGGCTTTGCGAGCCGATTCACTTACTGCATGTGCAGTGAGGTTTACTTTTGAGGTGATAACACCGCGGCCCAGTAATTTCACCTTGTCATTACGGCTGATGAAATTATGTGTCTGCAGAGCTTCGAGAGTCCATTCGTTGATGCTGTGCTTATCTGCCATTGACTGGAGTTGATCAAGGTTAAGTGCAACAAGCGGTTCCCTGTTTGGATTTTTAAATCCTCTCTTTGGCAGACGCATTTGTAAAGGCATCTGACCACCTTCATGAGCACGTTTTGATTTATACCCGGATCTGGATTTAGCTCCTTTATGACCACGTGTGGACGTACCTCCACGACCAGAACCCTGACCGCGACCTTTCCTTTTATTATTCCGTACCGAGCCTTCTGCCGGTGTGAGATTATGGAGTTCCATGTTTACTTTGTGATTAACCGCTTACTCTTTAATATTCTCGATTCGAATCATGTGGGCAACTGCATTAACCATACCCTGTACGGCTGGGTTGACTTCAATGATTTTAGATCTGTTGATCTTTCCCAGGCCTAACGCCAGGATGGTATCTTTTTGACGTTGTGGTCTGTCGATGTGACTTTTGATCTGCGTTATCTTGATCTTGGACATTGTCTTTGAATTTATTCGCTGACTTCAGCTTGTTCTGAAACCGGTTGGCCAAATACTTTATCTACACTTACTTTACGATCCTTTGCAATTGTCTGAGGACTTCTCAGCAACATTAATGCATTGATCGTTGCTTTCACAACATTGTGCGGATTCGATGACCCCATGGATTTTGCCAATACATTGTGTACGCCAGCACTTTCAAGCACTGCGCGCATGGCACCACCTGCAATTACACCTGTACCATCTGATGCCGGCTTGATCATGACGCGACCTGCACCATACTTTCCAAGTTGCATGTGTGGGATTGTACCTTTGTGAATGGGAACCTTCACCAGGTTCTTTTTAGCATCATCAATTGCTTTCGCGATTGCTTCGCTTACATCACGTGCTTTACCCAGTCCTTGTCCAACTGTGCCCTGACCATCTCCTACCACGACAATAGCCGCGAAGGAAAATGTCCTACCCCCTTTGGTTACTTTAGCTACGCGGTTTAGCGCAACCATTTTATCCTTGAGTTCGGTCTCAGATGCTTTAACTCTAACCGTTGATTCTTTCACTGTATGGTTATTAGAAAGTATTAAAATTTAAGTCCTTTACTACGTGCTCCTTCAGCCAGGGCTTTGATCCGGCCATGGAATAAATATCCACTGCGGTCAAATACAACCTCTGAAATATTAAGCTCCTGCGCTCTTGATGCGATCAGCTCACCTACTTTGGAAGCTACTTCTGATTTGTTACCACCTGCGATGGTATCATCAGTAGAAGATGCTGAAGCCAGGGTTACACTGTTGCCATCGTCGATGATCTGACAGTAGATCTGTTTGTTGCTGCGAAAGACGGAAAGACGGGGGCGATTGCTTGTGCCTTCCATTTTTTTCCGGATCCGCATGTGGATCCTTTTACGTCTTGCTGTTTTACTTAATGCCATAATCTATGTGGGATTTTAGCCCTTATTATTTTTTACCTGATGTCTTACCTGCTTTTCTTCTCAGTATCTCACCTACATATTTGATACCCTTTCCTTTGTAAGGTTCAGGACGACGGTAAGCTCTGATTTTTGCTGCAACCTGGCCTAACAACTGTTTGTCATTTGATGTAAGGATGATCATTGGATTGGCACCCTTTTCTGATTTGGTTTCTACCTTGACTTCATCAGGAACATAGAAGTAGATCGGGTGAGAATAACCAACGATGATCTCAAGAAGATTACCTGTGTTTGTTACCCTGTAACCAACACCGACGAGCTCCAGTTTTTTCGTGAATCCTTCCGTAACTCCGATGATCATGTTATTGACCAGAGCGCGGGAAAGACCGTGCAATGCTTTATGCCTGTTTTGATCTGTAGGACGGGCGAAGGTCATCTGACCGTCTTCCATCTTGACTGTGATGTCCTGATCAATGTTCTCGTGCAATGATCCTTTTGGGCCTTTGACAGTCACCACGTTATTCTTGGCGATCTGAATGTCAACACCCTTTGGAAGACTGATGGGTAAATTACCTACTCGTGACACGACTTTATTATTTAATTATGAATGTTAATTCGATTCTTACTTACTAGTATACATAACAAAGACACTCACCACCCAATTTTTGCTTGCGGGCTTCTTTATCTGTCATTAATCCATGTGATGTAGAGATAATGGCTACACCAAGTCCATTTATTATTCGTGGCAGTTCATCTGATCCTGCGAACATGCGAAGACCTGGTCTGCTTAAGCGCCCCAGTTCCCTGATGACAGGAAGTTTTGTTTCAGCATCGTATTTGATGGCGATGTTGATAACAGCTTCTTTTCCTTCTCCTTCAAAATTGTATTTGAGGATATAGCCCTGATCATAAAGGATCTCGGTTATTTTCCTTTTCAATTTTGAACCTGGAATACTTACTACCCTATGGCGTGCCTGTTGCGCATTGCGAAGGCGGGTGAGATAGTCTGCGATTGGATCTGTAACGGCCATGTATTTTCAATAAATAGATTAATAAATTCTGTTTTAGTTTCGAATTACCAGCTTGCCTTTGTAACACCTGGTAATTTGCCTGCAAGGGCCATGTCTCTGAACATGTTTCTGCACAAGCCGAATCTTCTCATATATCCTTTCGGACGACCTGAAAGCTGGCAACGGTTGTGAAGACGTTTTTTAGATGAGTTGCGTGGCAACTTGTCCAATTCGTCCCACTTGCCCTCTTCTTTGAGTTGTTTTCTCAACGTAGCATATTTTGCTACGAGTCTTTGTCTCTTGACCTCTCTTGCTATAAGTGATTTCCTTGCCATGCGGACTCCTTAGTTTTTATTCTGATTTTTAAACGGCATGCCCATTTCCTTGAGCAATGCAAATGCTTCAGCATCTGTCTGTGCAGTGGTGACGAACGTAATGTCCATACCATTGATCTTGGTGATCTTGTCGAGGTCAATCTCCGGGAAGATGATCTGTTCAGTTACACCCATGGAATAGTTTCCTCTTCCATCAAAACTCTTATCGCTAACTCCCTGGAAGTCACGCACCCGCGGAAGGGTAACTGTGATCAGTCGATCCAGAAATTCATACATTCTTTCTTTGCGCAATGTTACACGAACACCGATCGGCATTCCCTCTCTCAGCTTAAAGTTGGAGATGGAAGTTTTAGCGATCGTAGCAACAGCTTTTTGACCTGCTATCGTTGTTAATTCCTGCTGGTAGACATCCACAAGTTTTTTGTCCTGTGTAGCCTGACCGATCCCCTGGTTTAATGAAATCTTGACCAGACGAGGGATCTGCATTTTGGATGAATACCCGAATTGCTCCATCAGTTTTGGAGCTACTACGGTATCATAAAATTGTTTAAATCTAGGTTGGTAGCTCATTACTTAATGATTTCTCCGGATTGTTTAGAAAAACGTACGCTCTTGCCGTCAACGACTTTACGTCCTACCCGAACCGGATTGCCGGATTTAGGGTCTAACAGCATTACGTTTGATACATGGATGGGAGCGGGAATTTCCACGATCCCTCCGGGTGTGTTTTGGGTAGGTTTGCGGTGCTTCTTCACAATATTCACTTCTTCCACAATCACGCGCTGTCTGGCATGAAATACTTCCATGACATTTCCTTTTTTCCCTTTATCGGCACCTGCCACGACCATCACCATATCACCTTTCTTGATGAAAGGTTTTCCTTTGACGGGTGTGTTATTTGTTTTTTTTGTGCTCATCGCTAATTAGTATTGCAATTCTTCTTTCTGATCAAAGTACTTCTGGCGCAAGGGATACGATCCTCATATAATCACGCTCTCTCAATTCTCTCGCTACCGGGCCAAAGATGCGCGTGCCTCTTGGTTCGTCAGCTGCATTTAAAAGGACCACAGCATTATCATCGAAACGGATATAAGAACCGTCTTTACGACGAATTTCTTTTTTCGTCCGCACCACGACTGCTTTGGAAACGAGACCTTTTTTTAAGCCTCCTGGTGCTGCGTCTTTAACAGATACTACGATCTTGTCACCGACTGAAGCATATCTCCTGTGAGACCCTCCCAGTACGCGGATGCAGAGTACCTGTTTAGCACCACTGTTATCTGCCACATTGAGTCTTGATTCCTGCTGTATCATGATGTATATGAATAAGTATTAAATTCTTACTTGTATTATTTCGCTTTTTCAATTACTTCCACCAGGCGCCATCTTTTGGTAGCGCTTAATGGACGTGATTCAACGATCCTCACGAGGTCGCCGATACCACATGTATTCAGTTCGTCATGCGCATGGAATTTCTTGCTACGCTTTACGAATTTGCCATAGATCGGGTGACGTAATTTACGTTCCACCACTACCGTGATCGTTTTATCGCTTTTATTACTGGCGACAACACCTACACGTTGTTTTTTGAGTTTTACTTCTGTTGCTTCCATGACCTCGTTAAGCTTTTTTACGACGTTGTCTGATTTTAGATCTTTTTGCACTTTGCTCCGGAGTCATTGCTGCCACTTCGCGGCGACGGATCTCAGTATTGATACGTGCGATATCCTTTTTAGTACTTCTCAGGGTGACGGGATTGTCCAAACCTTTAATGGTGTGGTCAAAACTCAATTTCTGGTACTGGGTATTGATCTGTTTCAATTCCGCAGCCAAGTCTCCGTCTGACATCTCCCCTAACTCGATATATTTTTTGGTCGGCATGATTGCTCCTTATTGTTGTTCGCTGTAATCGTGTCTCTGGACAGTTCTTGTTTGGATTGGCAATTTTTGTGCAGCAAGCGCAAGAGCTTCGTGAGCTACCTGAGCAGATACACCATCCAGTTCGAACATGATACGACCTGGCTGAACAAGTGCAACCCAATGATCATGTGCTCCCTTACCTTTACCCATACGTACTTCCTGTGGTTTTTTCGTCACTGGCTTGTCCGGGAAAATCCGGATCCACACAGCTCCTTCCCTCTTCATATGGCGTGTCATCGCGATACGCGCAGATTCGATCTGGCGACTCGTAATCCGGCCATTCTCAAGGGCTTTAAGTCCGAAACTTCCAAAAGAAATATCACTTCCTTTCCAGGCGATTCCCCGGTTCCTTCCCTTTTGCTGTTTTCTGTATGTAGTACGCTTTGGCTGTAACATGATCTGTTTTTTACCCTATTTGGCTACTTTTTGAAAAAGTTGGGCAAAGGTACGATTTTCGCCCACTTTTTTCCTTTGAATTAATCTTCTATTTTTTACGAGGTCCACCTGGTCCACCACCACGATTTCCGCCTGGTGCACCACCACGGTTTCCACCTGGTGCGCCGCCACGGTTACCACCTGGTCCACCACCACGATTACCACCTGGTCCGCCACCGCGATTACCACCACGGTCACGACCTCCACCTGGTCCCCTGCTATCTCTGTCACCTGCTGGCCTGTCACGGAATTCACCGCCTTCACGACCATAACCTGCTCCACGCTCGTTTCCTCTTGCACGGGTGCGTGCACCTCCCTGATCAGCACCAGCATTCAGGGTTAATTCCCTCTTGCCATAGACTTCCCCTTTACAAATCCAGGTCTTAATCCCGATTTTGCCATATACAGTCTGTGCTTCACGCAACGAATAATCGATGTCAGCACGGAATGTGTGTAATGGAGTTCTTCCATCCTTATATTCTTCAGAACGAGCCATTTCAGCGCCGTTAAGACGGCCACTGATGCGGACCTTGATCCCTTCAGCACCTGAGCGCATGGTAGACTGGATTGCCATCTTGATCGCACGGCGATAGTTGATACGTGCTTCAATTTGTTTGGCAATTGATTCAGCTACGATGTTGGCATCAAGCTCTGGCTTACGGATCTCCATGATGTTGATCTGTACATCCATCTTGGTAAGCTTTTTCAGCTCCTCACGGATACGATCAACTTCCTGGCCACCCTTACCAATGATGATACCTGGCCTGGATGTCTGGATCGTAACAGTGACCCTCTTCAGAGTACGTTCGATGACCATGTGAGCGACACCGCCCTTTTCGATCCTGGCATTGAGGTAATTACGGATCTTTTCATCCTGTATTACTTTCTCTGCATATTCTCGTCCTCCATACCAATTAGACTCCCATCCACGGATGATACCAAGCCTATTGCCGATCGGATTTGTTTTTTGACCCATTAGATTTTCAGATTATGAATCTATAGATTGTTACTTCGTAATTATTCTTCTTCATCTCCTGCGGTGAGTTCACCAGCGAAGGGTATTTTATTTTCAACCACAACCGTCACATGGTTGCTGTGCTTGCGGATCCTGTGCGCGCGACCCTGAGGTGCTGCACTGATCCTTTTCAGGTGACCGGCATCATCCACCATCAATGTTTTAATGCGGAGGTCCAGCTCATCGACATTCTGTGCACCTTCTGTTTTGTTCTCCCAGTTATTCACCGCAGATAACAGAAGTTTTTCCAGCCAGCCTGCGGCTTCTTTATTCGTATATCTCAGGATATTGACTGCATCCTCTACTTTCTTACCTCGTACGAGGTCAGCGACAAGTCTCATCTTGCGTGCAGAGAGCGGGCAGTTTCTGAGTTTGGCAACAGCTTCCATTGTGTTTACTTTTTATGGACTAGTGGTTGTTATTATTTCCTGTTTCCTGCGTGTCCACGGAAGGTTCTTGTCGGAGAAAACTCTCCGAGTTTGTGACCTACCATGTTTTCTGTTACGAACACAGGGATAAAAGTTTTTCCGTTGTGCACAGCGATCGTGTGACCTACCATATCGGGTACGATCATCGATGCACGTGACCAGGTCTTGATTACTGATTTCCGGCTAGCTGAATTGGCTTTTTCGATTTTTGCCATCAGCTTGTTGAATACGTACGGACCTTTTTTAACTGATCTTGCCATGATACCTGATTAGTGCTTAGGATTTATTTTTTGATTTACGACGAGAGATGATCAGCTTACTGGATTTCCGTGGATTACGGGTCTTCTGACCTTTCGCCATGATACCTGTTCTGGATGTCGGGTGACCACCTGAAGCTTTACCCTCACCACCACCCATGGGGTGATCGACAGGGTTCATTGCGACCCCTCTCACTCTTGGACGACGACCGGTCCAGCGTTTTGCGCCTGCTTTTCCAAACACTGTAAGTGCATGGTCAGGATTCGATACGCTTCCCATTGTCGCTTTACATGTAAGTAATACTCTTCTCACTTCACCTGATGGAAGTTTGATCACAGCATACTGTGCTTCACGTCCCATCATCGTTGCAGATGAACCTGCGCTTCGCACGATTGATCCACCCTGTCCCGGATGTAATTCAATATTGTGAATTGAAGAACCGAGAGGAACATCTTTCAGGAACAATGCATGCCCGATGTCCGGAGTAGCCTGGCTACCTGCTAATACAGTAGCGTCTACTTTCAAACCATGAGGAGCAATAATGTATCTTTTTTCACCATCCGAATATTCGATCAACGCGATGAATGCAGTACGGTTGGGATCGTATTCGATTGACAACACTTTACCTGCTACATTTTCTTTATCGCGTTTCCAGTCGATGACACGGTAACGTTTTTTATGTCCACCCCCACGGTGAGGAACAGTTGTCCTACCGGAAGCATTACGTCCACCACTTTTCTTGATGGGCTCGAGTAATGACTTCTCAGGTTTGTTGGTCGTCACTTCATCATAGGTATTCCCTACTCTGAAGCGAGTGCCCGGACTGATGGGTTTAAATTTTCTTACGGCCATGATGTATGATTCTAAATGGTCTTACGAATGTGTTTATTAAATATCTCCGAAGAAATCAATGGTTTCACCTGAAGCCAATGTGACTACAGCTTTTTTGTATGATGGCCTGCGGCCGTGCAATACACCTTTTTTCGTGTTGCGTGATTTCCGTTTGCCGGCGATCACCATGGTATTAACTGCTTCTACGTTCACCGTGTACAAAGCTTCTACTGCTTTACGGATCTCGATTTTATTCGCAGTTTTTTCCACGATAAAACTGTACTGGCTCTTGCTCTCTGACAAGGTGTCTGCCTTCTCAGTGATCAGGGGCTTTACGAGGATTGTCTTGTAACTCATGACTTAATTCGCTTTAATAATGATCAGCTGATTAGTGCTTCAATGATTTTGTGATCAACTCAACAGACTGCTCTGACAACACAAGTTTTTGTGAACGAAGGATATCATATGTGTTGAGATCCTGTGCTCTTACGAGGCGTGTGTTTTGTAAGTTCCTTCCGGAGAGATAAAGATTTGTATTCGCTTCAGAGGTTACGAAAAGAGATTTGTTCGTATCAATCTGCAGATTCTTCAGAACTGCTACAAAATCTTTTGTACGTGGTTGCTGCATGCTGATCTCTTCTACGATGATGAGATTTCCTGCAGATGCTTTTGCAGAAAGCGCAGAGCGGCGTGCAAGTAATTTTACTTTTTTGTTCACCTTCAGATCATATTCATGTGGACGAGGACCGAATGCACGACCTCCACCCTTGAACATTGGATTTTTCAATGAACCTGCGCGAGCACCACCTGTACCCTTCTGTTTCTTAAACTTCTTGGTCGTACGATGAACCTCCCATCTTTCTTTGGTCTTATGTGTACCCTGGCGCTGATTTGCCAGATATGCCTTTACAGCAAGGTATACTACGTGTTCGTTTGGTTTAATGCCAAACACGTCATCAGCCAGGTCGATACTCCGTCCTGTTTTTTCTCCTTTAGAATTTAATACATCTATAGTCATGGCTGATTATTTTTCAATGATGATATATGAACCGTTGTGCCCGGGGATTGCGCCTTTGATCAGGATCAGGTTTTGATCCGGAATCAGTTTCGCTACTCTCAGGTTACGAATTTTTACTCTTTCATGGCCCATGCGTCCTGCCATACGAAGTCCTTTCACAACCTTGGAAGGATATGAAGATGCACCGATAGAACCCGGAGCTCTCAACCTGTTGTGCTGACCGTGAGACGCCTGCATAATACCGGCGAAGTGGTGTCTTTTTACTACCCCCTGGAAACCTTTTCCTTTGCTGGTGCCGATTGCAGAAACTTTTTCTCCTTCTGTAAAGAGCTCATCGATTGTGACGAGATCTCCCAGGTTTTTAGAGATTTCAAAATTTCTGAATTCCGCTATTTTCCTTTTGGGTGCAGTCTTTGCTTTTTCAAAATGGCCCTGCATGGATTGTGGCGTATTCTTCACTTTCGCTTCGCCATAGGCAAGTTGCAGTGCGTCATAGCCATCTGAATCCTGTGTCTTTACCTGGGTAACGACATTCGGTTGTGCATGCACGACCGTACACGCAATGGACTTTCCATTCTGGTCAAATATGCTGGTCATGCCGACCTTGGTGCCTATTATTCCTTTCACCGTTAGATGATTTGATTGTAAAAATTTACTTCAATCTATATTGTATCATACCTCACGCCAATGGCACGAAGTATTTTATTCATTCGATGTTGTTCGGAAGTGATTCACCTCGAACAGTACCTGACTTAAAGCATGGCTTTAAGACTTGTGGTTGATAACCCTTTGGGTTATTCCCTTACGTAAGTTTGACCTGGATATCCACACCACTGGGGAGTTCGAGCTTGGAAAGCGCGTCTACCGTCTTGGGGGTAGGTGTGTAGATCTCGATCAAACGTTTGTGTGTACGCAACTGGAACTGCTCTCGAGATTTCTTATTTACGTGCGGCGAACGCAAGACGGTAAATATTTCTTTCTCGGTGGGCAGCGGAATCGGACCGGTAACTACGGCCCCACTATTGCGAACAGTTTTCACGATTTTCTCCGTTGACTTGTCGACCAGGTTGTGGTCATACGAGCGAAGTTTAATCCTAATTTTCTGATTCATTTCCCGACCAAAAAAATTGTGTTATTTATATGATTGACCCACTTTTGGGCTTTACTGTTTTATACTTTAACTGAACCCTTTGCTTTTTCGATCACATCCTCAGCGATGTTTTTAGGCACCGGTGCATAGTGACTGAATTCCATCGTGCTGCTTGCGCGGCCTGATGTAATAGTACGCAACTGGGTTACATAACCGAACATTTCTGCCAAAGGCACTTCAGCCTGAACTGCGATCGCACCTGAGCGAGAGTCCTGACCTTTTGGAAGACCACGACGACGGTTAAGGTCACCGATTACAGGACCAACATAATCATCCGGTGTAACAACTTCAAGCTTCATGATCGGCTCGAGAAGAACAGGTTTTGCTTTTTTAGCAGCTTCCCTGAAACCTTCCTTTGCACAAAGTTCGAAAGCGATAGGTTTGGAGTCGACCGCGTGAGTCTGACCATCGTATACTCTCACCTTCATACTATCAATCGTATAACCGGCAAGGATACCATTATCCATCATCGCGTTAAAACCTTTGACGATGGAAGGGAAAAACTCCTTAGGAATTGAACCTCCAAAAATACCATTGACAAACTGCAGTCTTGTCTTACCGCTCTTGAAATCATCCGATTCAAGGAACTCTTCATCGGCTGGGCCGAGTTCGAAAGACATCTGGGCGAAGAGACCAGAACCACCTGACTGTTTTTTCAACCTTTCGGTGTGATCAACACTTGCAGTTAATGCTTCTTTATAGTTTACCTGAGGCTGGCCTTCATTACACTCGACCTTAAACTCACGGCGTAAACGATCTACGATAATTTCGAGGTGAAGCTCACCCATTCCACTGATGATGGTCTGGTTAGTGTCTTCATCGTACTTCACGCGAAAAGTTGGATCCTCTTCAGCCAGCTTGGCAAGAGCCATACCTAATTTATCCAGGTCTTTCTGGGTTTTAGGTTCCACCGCGATACCGATAACGGGATCAGGGAAGACCATACTTTCCAGAATGATTGGTTTATTTTCATCACAAAGAGTATCTCCTGTGCGAATGTCTTTAAAACCTACACCTGCTGCGATGTCACCAGCTTCTACCCGATCAATTGGGTTTTGCTTATTGGCATGCATTTTATACAGACGTGAGATACGCTCTTTATTTCCTGAACGAGTATTCAATACATACGAACCGGAGTCGAGTGCACCTGAGTATACACGCATAAAGGCAAGACGGCCTACGAATGGGTCGGTTGCAATTTTGAATGCTAATGCTGCGAAAGGTTCCGTCACGCTAGGTTTGCGTAATTCTTCCTTATCAGTTTTAGGATTGATGCCTCTGATACCTTCGATATCTACAGGGCTTGGAAGGAATGCACATACTGCATCCAATACAGCCTGGACGCCTTTATTTTTAAAAGCCGAACCGCACATCATGGGGACAAACTTCATGTCGCAAACTGCCTGACGGATCGCAACTCTCATTTCGTCAGCAGAAATAGACTCTGGATCTTCGAAGAATTTCTCCATCAAAGTGTCGTCGTATTCCGCTACAGCTTCGAGTAATTTTCCTCTCCATTCCATCACCACGTCCTTTATATCATCCGGAACCGGAATCTCCACGAACGTCATACCCATATCATCTTCGTTCCAAATCATGGCTTTACCCGTGATCAGGTCGACAACTCCTTTAAATCTTTCTTCTTCGCCAATAGGCACCTGGAGTGGAATTGCCTTAGAGCCGAGTTTGAGTTCGACATCTTTCACCACTTCAAAGAAATTAGCACCTGAGCGGTCCATCTTGTTGACGAATCCGATGCGTGGAACTTTATAATTATCAGCCAGACGCCAGTTGGTCTCAGACTGAGGTTCTACACCTGAAACGGCGCAGAATAAAAACACCAAACCGTCAAGTACACGAAGAGAACGATTTACCTCAACGGTAAAGTCCACGTGTCCCGGGGTATCGATGATATTGAGTGCATACTCCTGGTCTTTCCATTCCCATTGAGCTGCTGTTGCGGCGCTGGTGATCGTGATACCACGTTCCTGCTCCTGCTCCATCCAGTCCATAGTGGCAGCGCCATCATGAACCTCACCGATCTTGTGAGAAATACCTGTATAATATAATACACGCTCCGTCGTCGTGGTTTTACCAGCGTCGATGTGGGCAGCAATGCCGATGTTACGTGTATATCTAAGATCCTTAGCCATTATAATCCTCTAAAAAAAATTGATGTAGTATGATTAT
This sequence comes from Saprospiraceae bacterium, assembly GCA_031426295.1. Classification (GTDB taxonomy): domain Bacteria; phylum Bacteroidota; class Bacteroidia; order Chitinophagales; family Saprospiraceae; genus Opimibacter. The sequence continues at coordinate 8,475 of JANPKZ010000150.1, read as the reverse complement.
TTAAAATGTGCGAAAGCGCGGTTAGCCTCTGCCATTTTGTGCGTGTCTTCTTTTCTTTTTACTGCAGAGCCTTCGCCTTTGCTTGCTGCCAAAATTTCAGCGGCAAGTTTTTCAGCCATTCCTTTTCCATTACGTTCACGGGCAAAACGGATCAGCCATTTCATGCCGATCGCAACTTTACGCTTAGGATTGATCTCGGTAGGGATCTGGAAAGTAGCACCACCGATACGGCGGCTGCGAACCTCTACAGATGGCGTGGCATTTTCAAGGGCTTTGCCAAAAAGTTCGTGTGGATTCTGGCCAGTTGCTTTTTCGCTGATCAGGTCCATTGCATTGTAGAAGATCTCATATGCGATACTCTTCTTACCCTGCCACATCATGTTATTGATAAAGCGTGAAACTACAGGATCCCCATATCGTGGGTCCGGCTGTAGAATTCTCAGTTTTGGTTTTCTTTTCCTCATCGCTGAATGCTGCTATTATTTCTTAGGTCTTTTAGTCCCGTATTTTGATCTTGATTTAAGCCTGTTGTTAACACCAGCAGTGTCGAGTGCACCACGAACGATCGTGTAACGTACACCTGGAAGGTCTTTCACCCTGCCGCCTCTCAGGAGGACGATGGAGTGTTCCTGGAGGTTATGACCTTCTCCCGGAATATAGGCAATCACTTCAAGGCTATTGGTCAACCTTACCTTGGCCACCTTCCGGAGAGCAGAGTTTGGTTTTTTTGGTGTGGTGGTATACACACGCGTGCACACGCCCCGCTTCTGGGGACATGAATCCAAAGCACGAGCTTTGCTCTTATAAACAACCTGCTCGCGACCTTTCCTAACTAATTGATTTATAGTAGGCATACGTTAATTTTACACTTATTTTTAGGTGCCTTTTTCAAAAGCGAATGCAAAGATATGAATAAATGATCGGATGAAAGGTATCCCCCTGAGTAATTTCTTGAGGTTGAATGTATTGCTGGGTTTTGAGAGGCTGAGGCGAAGGCGGAGGCGGAGGAAAGGTGTAGGATAAATTGGAGGCTAAGATAGTTCTGGCATGACTGGCTGAGGTTGCAGGGCTGGCTGGGGTTGCGTGGCTTACATTACTGGAAGGGGTTGCATGACTTGCAGGGGTTGCGTGGCTTGTATGATTACCTAGGTCAAGATAATGTATGATAATAATGCAGATATGTTTAGGAGCTTATTAACAATGTGACAGTTCAATCAGGGTCAGTGAGATTTTTAGAATCTTTGAGAGAAATACTTATCTGAATGGCAATCATAATACGTAAGGCAGTTGAGGCGGATATACCTGCCATCCATTTGTTGGTGAGGGAATTGGCGGAGTATGAACGCGGGCTGCACAAAGTCACAACTACCCCTGCGTCCTACCTGCAGGATTTTCGTGAACAGGTATTTCATGCTTTTGTGGCCGAACGGAATGGTGAGGTCCTGGGGATGGCACTATACTTTTTGGTTTTCAGTACCTGGAGAGGAAGGATGCTCTATCTCGAAGACTTTGTGGTCAGGGAATCTGAGCGGGGATTGGGAATTGGAAAACTTCTTTTTGATGCCTTCATGGAGGAAGCCAAATGTCAGGATGTGGCACTTGTTAAATGGCAGGTGCTTGAATGGAATGAACCCGGGATTAATTTTTACAAAAAGTACGATACGGACTTTGATAAGGAGTGGGTGGATTGTAAGATTTATCTGAAGGGTATCCGGTAAAAAAAGTATTCAGTATTCAGTACTTGTGGTGAGCTTGTCGAATCCATTCAGTAAAAAGGGTATTGTGTAAAAAAGGGTATTGTGTATTCAGTAAAAAAAGTTGTTGGGTATAAAATGATTTGGTATTTAATAATTGTTATTTCCCTAACCGCTTCCACTCATCATTATTACTTACCTCCTACTACGTACCCTCTTACCTTCGCCTTAGCCTCAGCCTTTATCTTCAGCTTTCTATTATTTTCGTCCCATGAACTTACCCACACCCTACTCGCAAGAATCATTTAATAATATTTATAACCTGCTGTTTTGTGACGAACCGGAATTGTTTCAATCTGGAAATGTGCCATCGGAATATCCATGGGACGTCCTGTTTGCATCTAATCCTGATAAAGACAAACTGCTGAAAGTTGGAAATGATACGGTTGTGGAATGCAGGTTACGGTTACTTGCATTTCATTTATTGAAAAAAATGGGAGCGCATGATGATTCGAAAAAATTTCTGGGCTTTGTGATTGAGATCGGCATGGATGAAGGTCTTGATACTCTGGCCGTTTATAAAGATGGAACAGCACGATATATCAATCATAAGGAAAGCATGATCGTATGGGAAACACCCACCATAGAATCTGACAGTATTATGCTTGACATATTCAAAGAAGGTCAAAGTATCGTAGACCGGATTGGTCCATGGGAAGGAAAAAGAAAAATGGCACCCGCGTATGGCATGTGCCGTCTGACATTTCTTGTTTCCGGTGATCTTTATTTTGGTCAGGGACCATTTGAAGAGTTTCAATCTGATCCGATGGCAGGTCCTGTGATTGCGGCAGCTACGAGGATGTTAGTGTTTTTGACGCAGAAGGTTAATAAGGAGTAAGGGAGCGAGGGAAGTCAGGAGGAAGGGTGAGTAGTAAAAATAGTATTCGGTAAAAATAGTATTCAGTATTCAGTAAAATCAATTTTTGTATTCAGTATTCAGTTTTGTGTAGAATATATTGATATATATAAATTTTAAAATTTTCGATTGATCAAAGAGGAAGCAATTGACCTTATGGGTTCAGTATTTATGCCTGTAATTTTTTCTATTTCTGACATTGCGTTTTTATAATATCCGGTTTCAATTTCTTTGACATAATCATCCACATCATATTGCTGGTAAAACGTTATGATTGATGATGGGTCATTATTAATACCTGCCTGTTTGTACGCTTCAATAAATTTCATTTGCTGGTCAGGTGATAATTTGTTTAGTGTGTGGACGTAGAGAAAATTCTTTTTTCCACGCAGGATATCCCCACCCTCCTGCTTACCCGTCAGTTCGCTATCGCCAAAGACATCGAGATAATCGTCCTGTATTTGAAAGGCGAGGCCAAGGTTTTCACCATATTTATACATTACATCACATTCATCCGAGGATGCTCCGGCGAGAAGTGCCCCTAACTGCAGACTCAGGCCAATTAAACAAGCCGTCTTGCACCGGATCATTTCAATATATTCCGATTCCAGGAGTGAATCCCGAATTTCAAAGTCCATGTCCAGCTGTTGACCTTCGCATATCTGGATAGCAATGCGGCCCATCAGGTCAATTAATTTTGCACCCATGTTTTTAGCCTCTCCTGCCTGAAGCAATAATTGAAAGCTGGAGATTAACATTGCATCACCGCTAAGAATCGCAGCATTCCTCCCAAATTTTTGATATACACTTTCATGTCCTCTCCGCAGGGGAGCTTCGTCCATGATGTCATCATGCATCAAGCTGAAGTTGTGAAAATATTCTACTGCCAATGCAGCAGGAAGAGCGGGTGTGACGTCCTCCTGCCATAAATGGTACGCCATCAGGACCAATACAGGTCGGATACGTTTGCCACCGATATGATTGATATACCTTACCGGTGCATACAATGTATCAGGCGACCCATAAGGTTGTTGCTGTAGCAGGTACGCCTCAAATAATTGCAGTAATGCCTGAGAGTTATAATGCTTCATCTATTTTTACGGCCCTGATCCTGTATAAAAATATATTCTATGAAAGTAAAGATGCAAAATAGTTGGTCTGTCCTGATTTTTATATCGGTCTTATATACCACTGCATGCGAACGGAATAAAGTTGACCAGGCAGTTGTTGATACAATATTATACAATGCATATATATATCCGGTCACTGCTTCACCAATTGAAAAAGGTGCCGTCATCATATCTGGTGGAAGAATCATTGAAGTTGGTGCGTCAGATGAATTGCTGGCCACCTGGGGTGATAAGACGCATGAAAAAATTGATTGTCAGGGCGCTTTTTTAATGCCGGGGTTTATTGAGGGGCATGGGCATTTTTCGAACCTGGGATTTAATCTGATCAATGTGGATTTAATGCAGACAAAATCGTGGGAAGATGTCGTGGATAGTGTAGCCACAAGGGTGAAGCTTGCCAAACCCGGAGAATGGATCATCGGCAGGGGCTGGCACCAGGAAAAATGGTCGTCTGCTCCGGACCAAAATGTGAATGGTTATCCATATCACAACCTGCTAAGCTCAGTTTCTTCAGACAATCCGGTTTTGCTTTTACATGCCAGTGGCCATGCCCTTTTTGCTAATGAAGCCGCAATGAAAAAAGCTGGAGTCACATTAGAAACTCCTGATCCGGAAGGCGGACATATTCTTCGTGACCAGTCTGGTATAGCTATCGGTGTATTTGAAGAACGGGCCATGAATACTATTTATGGTGTTTACCAATCAGATGCAGGCAAAATTCCGGAAGATCAGCAATCAGCCGAATGGCATCGCGCAATTGATCTTGCTCAGCAGCACTGTCTGAAAAATGGAATTACTACGTTTGAAGACGCGGGTTCATTATTAAAAGAGGTTGACCGGTATAAAAAATTAGCAGAAGAAGACGCACTTGATATCAGGTTATGGGTAATGTTGCGACACAGGTATGACACGATAAAAGATATGCTATCCGGATTTCCCATTATCCGCAGTGGAAACAACATGTTTACCTGCAGGGCTATAAAAACAGAACTGGATGGAGCACTTGGATCTTATGGTGCATGGTTATTAGTACCTTATGACGATAAGCCTGGTTTTACAGGACAGAATACAACACCTATAGATGAGGTAAAGGCGATTGCTGATCTTGCCCTCGAAAATAATATGCAATTGTGTGTTCATTCCATTGGGGATAAAGGCAACAGGATTACACTTGACATTTTTGAAGAAACATTTCAGGCGCATGCTGATACAAAAGACCTGAGATGGCGGATTGAGCATGCACAACATTTAGATCCTGCAGACATACCCAGGTTTAAAAAGCTTGGAGTCATTGCATCCATGCAGGGAATACATTGTACATCAGATGCTCCATTTGTAGTAAAGAGACTGGGTGAAAAACGATCACGTGAGGGGGCGTATGCATGGAGGAGCTTATTAGACAGCGGTGCTGTAATTGCAAATGGAACAGATGCTCCAGTTGAAAGCGTAAATCCTCTACCCTGTATTTATGCTTCTGTCACCAGAAAAAGATTGGATAGTGGTATGGAATTTTTTCCTGAACAAAAAATGACACGTGAAGAAGCCTTGTATTCTTACACCATGGCTAATGCCTATGCTGCTTTTGAAGATGATATTAAAGGCAGTATTGAAAAAGGAAAGCTCGCTGATCTTATACTTGTGTCCAAAAATTTACTGACGTGCGGTGATGCTGAAATTCCTGAAGCGAAAGTGACTATGACGATGGTGGGGGGTGTGGTGAAGTATCGATTGAAGTAGCCGGGAGCTGGGGGCATTAGTGAGCAGTAAAAAAAGTATTCGGTATTCAGTATTCGGTATTCAGTTTTATTTTTTAAAACAATTAATAATGTTAAGCGTAGGCTGTGCCTGCGCGTCGTACTGAGCTTGTCGAAGTATTTGTGTGTTGGCAAAATCTGTTTTGCTTCTGCGCCAAACGGAGTTTGGCTGACACTTAAGCGTAGGCACAGCCTACGCTTAACGGGAGCATTGGTAATCAGTAAAAAAAGTGTTCGGTATTCAGTATTTATTATTTAAGTTTTTGTATAAAACAATCAATATCGTTAAGCGTAGGCTGTGCCTACGCGTCGTACTGAGCTTGTCGAAGTATTTGTGTGTTGGCAAAATCTGTTTTGCTCATTCGCCAAACGGAGTTTGGCTGACACTTAAGCGTAGGCACAGTCTACGCTTAACTTTGTTCATATTAAAAAATAATAAAAAATTCAAATTTAAAACCAGACCCTTTTTACCGTTTATCTATTTTACCACTTACCTTTTTAGCCTACTTCAGCCTTAGATTCAGCTTCGACTATCATTTACAACCTCCGCTATCGCTTTCAAATCCTGATCAAGCATACATCGGAAGTGGTCTTTCGGACATTTCGGATATCCCAATTTAGAACAGGGTCTGCAGGAGATATCGATTTCAAAACTGTGCCAGGGCTGATGAGTTTGTTTGTCACCATAATATGGGTACATGCCAAATTGAGGGATGGTATTCCCCCACACAACATGCTGGGATTTTTGAAGGGCGGCTGCAATGTGCATCAGGCCTGTATCATGTGAGATTATATGTGCTGCCTGTTGCAATATAGAAGCAGATTGAAAAATATCGAACTGACCACAGGCACTTATGATATTTCCCTTTCCAGATCTGGAAATAATTTCTTCTGCCTTTGATATTTCCTGTTTGCCTCCGAGTAAGATGACGGGCATATCAATCATGTCAGCCAGGGAGGCAATCTGCGCAGCGGTCAAACATTTTGTGGCATGGGCGGCACCAATAACTATTGCAGTATACTGCAATGGCTGAACATTCAAAACCTGATGTACATCAATTTTTTTGTTTTCGGGAATGAAAAAATCAAGGCCTTTCCCATCATTTATTACTCCAAGAGATTTCACTGTATCAAGATACCGATCTACTATATGGACATCCGGAAGCTTATTGACTTTCAGGTTGACCATCAACCATTTTTCAAAATTCAGTTTGCGAAATGATGCCGATGGACTTTTTAGTGCAAGCTTTATACGGCCGCTTCTGAGATTATGGTGCAGGTCAATGATGTAATCATAATTCTCTGACTTCAACATCATCGCCATCTTTTCAAATGGATCGGTTAATGTGATCACTTTTGAAACATGTGGATTTGCAAGAACGATACCAGCGAATGCGGGCTTAGTCAGGAAATGAATCTCTGCATCCAGCTGCAACCGGAGACACCTGATCACGGGTGTCGTGAGGACAATGTCTCCGATCGAGCTAAAACGTATAACTAAAATCTTTTTAGACAAAATTTCCTGCGATGTAGCAGTTAAATGATCATCATTTTGCGCTTATGAAGATTCAACTTACTGTTTTATAAACCTTTTAATAATTGGAGATCCTGCTTCCAAATCCAGCCTGATGAAATATGTACCCGCCGGCAATGATTCAATAGAAATGCCGCGGCCAGGATTCAGCTTGTCTTTTCGAATTGCTTTTCCGGTCAGGTCAGTAATCGTATAATCTACCTGATTGGTATTTCCTTCGATAGATATATAAATGATATCAGATGAAGGTTGAGGATAAATGGTTGCCAAGCTGTTCAAGTCCACGTCATGAGTTCCGGTAAATTCTCTGTCACCAGTCTGGAACCATACACCTTTCTGAGCACCGGTCACGAGGATCACAGCTGACCCGGGTACAGGTAATGTTTTGTCAGATGGCTGCAGATCAATAGTTGCCTGGATGAGTTCACCATTATCATTTGTAAACAGGATCTGATCATCAAGCCTTGAATAACTTGGATATCCTACAGTTGTGTTGAAAAAGATTTCATTCGTCACACCTGTTTCAATATTATTGGCAAGGATCTTATAATCGGTCTGGACCTGACCAAACTGATCAAAATAACTTTCCACATAATCGAAAGTGATGATGTAAGGTGAATTCTTAGCGAATGATGGATTACCAACACTTACATTTTCAGGAAGCGATGTGTATAATTTTCCAATCTGTCCATCTGTAAAATCATTATTGGCATCATCCCAGGCATATAAAAAGGCAATGTCCCAATATTCGATCCCATCCCCAAATGAACTCTCAATCAGGTTGAGGGCGTCGTACATGATAAACTCACCAGAATAATCCCATTCCATTGCATCGGCATACAAAACTTCACCGGTGTTTACTCCCTGTGCAGTAGTGGGGTTATATAGAATGTATCGTTCAGAAGCCTGGAAATCAAAATCAAAAACCCAAACTTCATTTATCAGGTTACTTTCAGTATACGCGATTTTTGAACCATCCTTAGAAACAGCAATATTTCTCCAGCCACCCTGAGGATTATCCTCGAGATAAAATGCTTCATAGGAAAGACCCTGGCTCCAGTCAAAAACTAACAGGATCATATTATTCTCATCATCCACATAAACTGCTGATGTACCATCATCGGTAAAACTAGGACGTGACAAAGGAGCAGGTACATTTAGTTTCACCAGTCCACCCGGATTACCTGGCGGTACCCAATATAAATCTGATTGAGAAATGTCAGTAGTAAGAATAAAATCATCGCCTTCATTTACCTCAATATCATCCTGGTGATCATCCCCCTGTCCTGCGCCAATACCAACACCATCAAATGCGCTGCGGGCTGCGGTGACTTCCGGACTATTCGCTCCATGAAGATCTGTTGCCGCTTTTTCAACAGCAATCCGCATATCAATAAATTGTGATGACTTTACTAAATAATCACGCAACGCCTTATAATAAACCTGT
>JANPKZ010000149.1:0-6943 GCA_031426295.1 Saprospiraceae bacterium | reverse complement strand
GGCTATTTCTCAGTCGTACAGTTACCCTTTAACTACACGACCAAATAGTTACTCTTTATCGTTTTTCCCCTTTCACGATCTTTTTATTTTCCATCGCAATTTCATTTGCGGGGTCAAGTGCCAGGATCTTGTCATAGTAAGCAATGGCGCCACTATTATTATTTTTCTGCACCTCGTAGTATGCCAGGTAGAGATACGCTTCGATCAGGCTACGTTTATTTTTGGCACTATCGACTTCACCTAACTCAACAACTTTCAGGTTGTAAGGAGCTGCCAGAAATTGTTTTGGTTCCAGAGAGTCCAGCTTATTTGCAATCTGCGCACGCTTCACATAACCCTGAATATAGGTAGGTGTTGCACGCAAAACTTTTGCAAAACTTGAATCTGCAAGGGTCAATGAGTCAGAGTAATAATAACTCAAGCCCAGGTAATATTCCTCCGTATTGGACAAAGGCTTCTCTTCCATCTTACGCTTGTAATAATTTATTGCCTGGTCGTAACGTGTACTGTCGTAGTATGTCTTTGCGAGGATGGAATAGATTTCACCTGCGCGACTTGAATCCAGGTCAATATATTTCCTGTAGATGTGTGCAGCCTGATCCAGGCTACCACATTTCAGTGTTGCTAACGCCCAGTAGTCATAATCTTCAGGGAATGCTTTACGGCTGTTATCCTTTCCGATTGCCTCGAATAATTTTTCACTTTGTGCAAGACCTTTGCAGTAGTGATCTTTTACTTTGGCGGTATCATACGGAGTACCGGCTACACGCTCTGCTTCCCATTGTTTTGCCATCCCGGTATATGACCATGCCAGCCATCTGTGAAGTGTGTAATCATTAACCTTTGCAGCTAACAATTTTTCACCTTCGCTGATTGCACGCTCGTAGTCTTTCGCCTGGAAGGTTAAGAATTTTACAAGACGCACTTTCGCTTCCGTATCTGTACCTGCAAGAGCAATATATTTTTCAAGAAGAGGTACGACTTTGCTGTACTGACGTTTTGCGATATACAACTCGTATAAGTCTTTGATCGGCCTCGCATCATTTGGTGAAAGCTCAATTGCCTTTTCAAGTTTTTCAATGGCAAGATCTGTTTGTTTGGCAGCAGACCAGATACGAGCCATCTTGATATATGCTTCTGAATTCGTGGGATCTTTCAGGATCGCATCTTCGTATGCAGACATCGCCTGACCGTTATCCCGGATCATGATGTACGCATCACCCAGGTGCGCCCAGTAGACTGCATTTTTTGGATCCATGTCGCGTGCATTGCCGAGGTATTCGATGGCCTTGGTTGTATTCGGATTTTTGGAATACAGATATGCATCACCAATACGTCCGAATGTGCTTGCTTTCTTTTTATCCACGCGTTTTGCCAGCTCGAAGTTTTTCTCCGCTTCAGCCACGTTGGCTTTGTCAAGGAACAGTTTTCCAAGTCCCACATAACATTCCGCGCAATCTCCCGCTTCTATACCTTTTTTATAGGCTTTTTCAGCAGCATTGTAATCCTCCTGCGCGTAGGCTACTTCACCGATCCAGAATTGGGCTACGCCGTTTTTCGGATCAGCTTTGCAGGCCGCATTGAACGCTTCAGTAGCAGCTGCATAATTCTCATTTTCGAGGTGTTTGATACCTTCTGTGATCTGGCTAAACCCAAGGGTGCACAGAAAAGAGAAGATACCTGCAAAAAGTATTTGTTTCATTTTAAGGTTGTTTAGAAAGAGCGATTGCAAAAATGCAACAAGTGATCTATACTTACGGTTCATTTTATGACTTTGACATCTTCGGTCTCACCGATCTCGATGATCCGTTCATATTGATATTTGGGTAACAGTCCTGCTTTCAGGATGATTTTTTGTCCAATTTCAGCGGCAATAAATGTGGCAAATCCCATCCCGACATCACTCATCCCTGTTGTACTGATAAAATACAAATCACGAGTCAGCGGATATTGACGGTCCTGCAGATTGTATTGATATGGTTTGATAAACCCATTCTGAATAGAATCCAACGGTCTTGATATGCCCAGCAAATTTACGCCGGTCATGATATTTTTTGCGTTGGGATTATCGCTGTCGCTTACGTCACTCCAGTCAACGATCCCGATCGCATTTTCGTGTTCACCGAGATATTTAATGACTTCGTTTTTATCCTTCAGGGCATAAAAATGTGATGGAAGGGTATTCGTGCCAAGTAATCTCATGACCTCATAAGCAATACCGGATTTGGCATTTTCTATCACAAAGATTTTTCCCGCTTCTGGTCTATTCCAAAACGACATCATTTGTTCATACGTGTATGCCGTGTCTTTTGGTTGTCCGCTTGTGATAAAGGCAAGCGCACTGGTGGCAAACGGAAATTCGCGTGGTGTCACACCTCTATCGATAAAAAACTGACGTTCTTCATTGGTCAGCGCCCTGGAAATAATAGCCGTCTTAAAACTGTCAGACATAAAAGTTTTAAATAATTCAAATTCAGGCATGTAGCGGATATTCACATCTGCATACTTATACGTTCGTTCGAATATATCCTCTTCCTGCTCTATGATGTACTTAAGGCTTTCATCCGCCAGGATGTCGAGCTTACCCATCGTAGGCCCAGTCATGGTCTCTGGTTTTTTGACACAGGACATGAAAGCCAGCAGGCTGAAAAGTGTAATATGATAAAAACGGTTTGACATCTTTCTGGTCGGGTAAATTGTCATGATGATGACGTATTGGATAACAATTTCGGAAGTTAAGTCCGTGTTAAAACGAGTTAATATCCCATTAATAAGAAGGTCTGACCCCGTGCAGGTGATCAGACCTTTTTAAAGTGTATACCGGAGGCGAATTAATTTTTCAGTGCTCTGTAGACACGCCACATTCCGTAGCCGGCAAACAGGATCCCAAGTATTTCTCCCCAGGGGGAATCAATGATTTTCTTCAAAAAGATAAAAACACCTAAACCTATATATGTCAGGCCCAGGACTAATAGGAAAACCTGCTTAAGCCTGCCGCCATCCATTCGTTACTGTAGTACAAATTTGATCGGCAGGGTAAATGTAACCGGTACTGCCCGTCCGTTGTGTTTCCCTGGCTTCCATTTTGGCATGCCATTGACCACTCTCAGGGCTTCCTCATTACATCCGCCGCCAATACCTCTGACAACTTTCGCTTTTGAGATATCTCCTTCTTTGGATACCACAAACTGAACGATGACCTGTCCGGAGATCCCATTTTCACGGGCGATCGCAGGATATTTGATCTTGTCATAGATGTATTTGTACATGGCTTCTGTTCCATCCGGAAATGAAGGCATCTGCTCCACATAGGTAAAAGGTTCTTCTTCCTTAGGAGCTTCTTCAATCACGGCCGGAGCGGGCTCTGGCTCAAGGAGACCTTCATCGACACCATCTTCCTGACCTTCTTTAGTCTCGGTAGCGATTTCCTTATCCTTAATTTCTTCTACCGTGGGTGGAGGTGGTTCTTCTTCTTTCACCTCTTCGTCCTTTTTAACGACCGGGGGTACAAACTTGATCTGGTCCTTGATTGGGGGAGGATCTACCTTAGGCGGGGGTGGTGGAGGTGGTTTTTTAGGATCGATGGGCGGAGGTTCAGCCAGGGTGACCTCTTTCATAACGAGATCGTCCTTTGTTTCAGGAAGGAAACCTTTGATCAGACGGATGATATTAGGTGTGCTGATCAATAACACGAACATGATGATGCCAATGATCATGGCTCGTGTCATGTGTTTATCATAGAGCTTCCTCAATTGGAATGCTCCGTAGGCTTTATTCCTGCCTTCAAATACGATGTCGTCCATCGAGTTTTTCAGCAATCTTGAATCTTCCATATTTTCTTCATTTTACCGGGTATCTCTAAGATGCAACGGTATTAGTTTTTACATAAACTATTTCAAAACAATTTCTCCTATTCTTTCCTCTTCTGACCTGTGCGGATAGCCACTAATGAATCAATAGGATCATTAGGTTCCAGGATCGCATAGCGTTTGACATCATTGATCGTCATCTCATCGAGTACGTCAACGATGTTTTTGTACGAAGAATTGGGAAGCGGTTTGATCATGACAAACAAGTCATCCTTGTTGCCCCACTGGGCCTGTACTTCACTTTGTCTACGCTGGATAAATTTACGCAGGCCGGCAGGACCATAATCCAGGCTGTCAAGTGTCAGCTCAGTTGTTTCATCGATCTCATCGGGTGAAACATATGCATATACTTTATCTCGTGCTCCAAGCATCAGTGTAGCAGTCTTTGACATTTTAATCGGTGGTTCTACAACATCTTCTTTCTCCTTAGCCGGCTTATTTACTTCCATCGTTTTTGGTTTATTAAACGTGGTTGCCAGCATGAAGAATGTAATCAGAAGAAAGCCAAGATCCACCATCGCGGTAAGGTCTACACGGGTAGACATCTTTTTCGCACGGGATTTCTTTTTGCCTTTCTTATGACCTCCTCCAGCGGAGGTATTCATTTCAGCCATTATGGATTGTATTTATATGGTGAGAGAAATGCTTATTCCTTGGCGGCGCGGGCCGACGTGATCAGATTAAACTTGTTGACCTTCCTGTTTTGCAGGGCTTTCACAAGCTTATCGAAATTCTTGTATTCAGTAGTCTTGTCAGCTTTGATCGCAATGCGCAGATCATTGTTTTCCTGCCTGGAGAAAAGGATAAGATCCTCTACCTGGTGATTTCCACCTAATGTATCCAGATTCAATCCAGGTTGTTCCATCTTGGCCCGGGTGTTAGGATCCTTGGAGAGGAAATCAGGCAAGGCACGAATGTCCATACCCCAGATCTCCAGTGTACGGAATGCGTCTTTTTGTTCTGCAGACAACGGCATCGAGTAATCAGCAGAAAGCCTTTCAAGTAATGCTAAACGTGTATTCTGATCATCCAGACCAAAAAAGACTCGACCATCCGGAGCAATACTGAACATCATGATATTCCGGTCAGGAATAGGAATCTGGGCAGTAGATGACGGGATATCGATAGCCACAGCTTCCTGCGGTCTGAATTTTGTGGTCAGGATGAAAAAAGTAAGCAACAGGAATGCCACGTCGCACATGGCGGTCATGTCAATCGTGGTGCTCTTCCGAGGTATTTTAACCTTTGGCATAATTGTTATTTATAACGGGCTGGAAAGAATTAATGTTTTGCTGCAAAATTCTGCGCAATACTAAATCCTGCTTCATCAATGCCATAAGTCAGACCATCGATCTTGGTGGTAAAATAGTTGTAGAAAATGATCGCTACAGCTGACGTTGTAATACCAAGTGCTGTGTTGATCAAGGCCTCAGAGATACCTGTAGAAAGTGCTACAGCATCTGGTGCTCCTGCAGTTGCAATCGCGGAAAACGCCCGGATCATACCGAATACCGTTCCCAACAGACCCAACAGGGTAGCAATAGATGAGATCGTAGCCAGGATGACAAGATTCTTTTCAAGCATCGGGAGCTCCAGAGAAGTTGCTTCTTCAATCTCTTTCTGGATCGCCAGTACTTTCTGATCTTTTTCCATACCTGTTACATTCGACATTTCGCTGTACTTCCGTAATCCTTCACGGATAACGTTAGCGACTGAGCCTCTCTGCCTGTCACATTCTGCCATAGCGCTGGAGATGTCATTACGGTCAAGAAAGCCTTTGATTTTTCTGACAAAGTTTGGAATTGAGCCCTTGCCACTGGCAACGCCAATGGTTACAAAACGCTCAATTACGACAGCTACTACAATCAGGAACGTGGCCATAAGAACCGGTACCAAGGGCCCACCTTTATACATCATGCCCAGGTAATCGCCCGGATGAGGATGTCCCTCGTTATTCCCATCTTCAAAATGGCTTGGGTCTCCGAGGATGAATTTAAAGACCAGATACGCAATGACCAGAGCCAATGGGATCAGGATAGAGGCAAATAAGGTACTGAAGTTGCTGCTGCTGGCGGCCTTCTCAGCTTTGACACTTGGATTGCTCATAAAAACTTGTTTTAAAGATTTGGTTTGAGATTGTAAGTACGTTGGAAATCAATGCCTCCGTCTTTTCAGGAGAGCTATGGGTTACAAAAATATTTTTATTTTTTAATTGCCGCCCATCTATTAAATATATTTTGAAAGCAGGTGTTCACACCAAATTTTTGAATACCGCGTTATTGGGCAGATATGTAATAAAGCGTCACATATTGCCTGTTGACAACCAACGTTCTAGCATATGCGCTGCTTCGAATTTTATTTATCTGCCATTCCGTCTGCACAGGGACAGTTGATGATTATTTTACGCTTCGTATGGTCTTTCGTCGAAACCTTTATTCTTTCGAGGTCAAGACATCCTCCCCAAATATTTCAAATCCATCAATAAGACGTTAATCTCTATCGATTTACACACGCCCCCCTTGAGCATGTCAAAAAGAGAATCTTATTTTTGTTGAGCTCACATGAGCCGCACCAGACAACGATTGACAAGAGTTACTGTTGATTGCAGGTATCCTAGTTTATGTTTCGATTCGAACATCCTGAGTTTTTTTGGTTGAGTATCCTCGCAATGATCATTGTGGGCACCATCTTCATGCGCCGTTCCCTGCAACAAAAAGACTGGATGCGATGGGCCAGTAAAGCATCTTACGCCCGTATAGCAGATAAGATGAAGGACAAAAGTTCTTATCATTTTCTTATTGTACTGGCCGCCCTGTTCCTCGTTCTCGCAGCCGTAAATCCACAGTGGGGGTACAAAACAGAAGATGTTGAGAGCAAGACAGCCGATATCTACCTGTTACTGGACATATCTAACAGTATGCTGGCTGAAGATGTGGCCCCAAGTCGCATGGAAAAGGCAAAACGGTTTGCCATGGAGCTCTCCACCGAATTTAAAACGGACCGGGTAGGCCTCATCCTTTTTGCCGGAAATGCCTATATCCAGAGTCCATTGACCACCGATTGGCATGCCATCC
>JANPKZ010000148.1:0-8162 GCA_031426295.1 Saprospiraceae bacterium | reverse complement strand
CGCCGTGGTTGAGCAGTTCGCATACATCCAGTCCATGCCATTTTCTGCTACCAGTGGCATCAGCGATTGCGTGAGTTCTTCAACAGTTTCATTAAATGCCTCAGAAGGGGAGTGTCCATTTGCACGTAGCACTTCAAATTGTGCAGCGAAAATTCCCTGTATGGCACCCATCAATGTGCCTCGTTCTCCTGTAAGATCAGAGTACACTTCTTTTTTAAAATCTGTTTCAAATAAATATCCGGATCCGATCGCAATACCTAATGCAACCACTCTTTCAAACGCCCTTCCGGTGGCATCCTGGAAGATGGCATAACTGCTGTTGAGACCACGTCCCTGTAAAAACATCCTGCGCAGAGACGTCCCGGATCCTTTAGGGGCAACCAAAAAGACATCCACATCCGGAGGAGGAATGATGCCAGTTTGTTCCCGATACGTAATACCGAATCCATGCGAAAAGTAAAGTGCTTTGCCTGGTGTCAGATGTTTTTTGACCGTTGGCCATAGCGCTATTTGCGCAGCATCACTCAATAAATAACAGATAATCGTACCACGCTCAAGCGCGTCCTCAATGTCAAATAAATTGATCCCTTCCTCAAAGCCATCGCGAACTGCCTTGTCCCAACTTTTTGAGTTACGCCGCTGCCCGATTATGACATTGATACCATTTTCTTTTTGATTTAATGCTTGCCCTGGCCCCTGCACGCCATAACCGATGATGGCGACAACTTCATCCTGCAGCACCTGCTGTGCCTTCGCTAATGGAAATTCATCGCGCGTCACGACATTTTCCTCTGTACCTCCAAAATTCAACTTCGCCATTGTGTATGTTTTACTTTGTTTAATGAGTTTCAAATAAAAAAATGGTGTCCAACCCGCTTTCTCTTTCTGTTCAATAGTTGTCATTGTACCGATTGGAGTGCGGGAAGGAACACCGGGCTACCATAGTATGAGGATGGCGTTAGATTGTGACATGATCTGGATCATGATGTTTTATATTCTGTAGTTGGAAATAATGTGGTCTGCTCCACCTCGATGAGTTTTTCTATCTGCTGCTGTATTTTGTATGCCATCTCTGATGTCGTATGCAGGACAAAGCTTGCTGCTCCCTTACGCATATTTTCCTGGTATTCATGCACATTGAGGCTTTTGATTCGTACCCGTCGCCGATTACAGATATTGATCATCCGGTTGAGGATGTTAAATCCATTATCAGAAATAACATCAAGTGTAAAATCACGCGTCATGATTTATCCTTTTTATATTCCAACACCATGTCACTGACAGCAGCACCGGTAGGGATCATCGGAAATACATTTTCCTCTTTCTCTACTTTCACCTCGAGGAAATATGGACCTTCACATGCCAGCATTTTTGCAATAGCCTCTTTCAGATCTTTACGATCAATTACTTTTTGTGCCGGTATGCCATATGCTTCACTCAGCTTTACAAAATCGGGATTACTCATTTCCGTAAATGAATATCGTCCTTCAAAAAACATCTGTTGCCATTGTCTCACCATGCCGAGAAATTCATTGTTCAGCACCATGATCTTTACCGGGATCTTATACTGGGATATCGTTCCTAATTCCTGCAGTGTCATTTGAAATCCACCATCACCAATGATGGCTATGACTTGTTGTTCAGGCGTTCCAACTTTGGCTCCCATCGCTGCAGGTAATGCAAAGCCCATAGTGCCTAATCCACCTGACGTTACATTCGTGCGTGGGTTTCTATAGTGATAATATCGGGAAGTGACCATCTGGTGCTGACCTACATCTGTTACAACTGTTGCATCACCCAGTGTCATTTCATCGAGGAGATAGATGACCTCGGCCATTTTGATGGCACCTTCTGTGTTATTACAATTGACCTGGATGATTTTTTCATACTCATCATCCATGTAGTCTTTAAATGTCTTCAGCCATTCTTCGTGTTGATTTGATTGAATTTCATCTGTAAGCATCGGAAGAACTGATTTTGCATTTCCATGTATGGCAACATCCGCACGGATGATCTTATTGATCTCTGCTTTATCAATTTCAATATGGATGACTTTCGCCTGCTTAGCATATTGAGCTACATTTCCTGTCACCCTGTCATCGAAACGCATGCCCACTGCGATCAGCAGGTCGCATGAATTGGTATTTTTATTTGGTCCATAGTTGCCATGCATGCCCAGGTATCCGACATACAATGGGTGATCATGTGGGAACCCGGCCAATCCAAGCAGGGTGGAGGCAACCGGTATATTTCCTTTTTCTGCAAAAGCAATTAGTTCATTGGTCGCGTCGGCCAGGATGATGCCCTGGCCGGCCAGTATGTAGGGTTTTTGGGATGCGTTGATCAATGCAGCTGCATCTTCTATTCGTGCATAATTAATTACGGGTTCCGGTTTATAGGTTGCAATACCTTTGCACGGTTGGTATGTAAACTTCGCCTTGGCGAATTGCGCATCTTTTGTAACATCGATCACTACGGGTCCGGGTCTTCCGGAAGCCGCTATATAAAAGGCTTTAGCAACTGCCTCTGCCATGTCCTCGGCTCTTGTCACCTGGATATTCCACTTGGTCACAGGGGCAGTAATATTCATCACATCAATTTCCTGGAATGCATCTGTACCTAATAAATGTGATGCAACCTGTCCCGTGATGCATACCAATGGTGTGCTGTCAATCATTGCATCCGCAAGACCCGTTACAAGATTTGTTGCTCCGGGTCCACTGGTTGCAAATACAATTCCTGTCCGGCCGGTCACACGTGCATATCCCTGGGCAGCATGTATAGCACCTTGTTCATGTCGCACCAGGATATGCTTGACCTGGTCAGCATAATTGTACAGCGCATCATAGATTGGCATGATCGCACCCCCCGGATAACCAAAAATGGTATCTACTCCTTCTGCAAGTAAAGCAAGGATCAATGCATCCGAACCGGAGATGGCCAGGTCAGAAGATGGTGCGCTGTCCGCAGTTTCGGGTTTCGATATGATTTTGCTTACGGTCAAGAGTGCTTGATTTTGGATTTTGGATTTTAGATTTTAGATTTTAGATTTTAAGTTTTGGATTTTAGATTTTAGATTTTAAAATGTGGTTTTACCACTTACCCCTTTTACCACTTTTACCGAAAACCGAATACCTCAATGAATTGAAGCCATTACAACAACCTCAGATAATTTCACCTGACCAACCACCTTCACTTCAACCGGACGCAGTTCATCAGTAACACACCCCTCCGCAGCAGTCGACACACTCATCGCGTACTTATACAACACACCTTTCGTAGCCCTCATCGCGGGACGCTGCCATCGAACCTTTCGTTCATTGATTTCTTCTTCTGATACGTGTAATGTCATCTCACGGGCAATAGTATCCAGCTCGATGATGTCATCGTCTTCAACAAAAGCGAGTAAGCCGCCGTCGAATGCTTCCGGTGTTATGTGGCCGATCACAAAGCCATGTGTGCCACCACTGAATCTGCCATCTGTGATCAATGCAACAGATGATCCCAATCCTGCACCTATCAATGCTGAAGTTGGCTTCAACATCTCGGGCATGCCCGGTCCACCTTTAGGACCTACATAACGGATGACGACTACATCACCCGGTTTTATTTTTCCGGAATGAATACCTGATATCAAATCATGTTCGCCATCAAATACCCGTGCTGGTCCTGTAAATCGTTCACCTTCTTTTCCGGTAATTTTTGCAACACTTCCACCCGGAGCAAGATTGCCGTAGATGATCTGGAGATGCCCTGACTTTTTAATCGGATGGGCGACAGGATGTATAATTTGCTGCTGTTCAAAATTCAAATCAGGGACATGCTCCAGGTTTTCGGTTATTGTTTTACCTGTGACAGTGATGCAATCACCATGTAGTAATTTTTGTTGTAATAAATATTTCATCACAGCCGGCACACCACCGATATGATGCAGATCTTCCATCAGGTATTTTCCGCTTGGCTTAAGATCCGCCAGGACAGGTACTCTATTGCTGATCAACTGAAAATCATCCTGGGTGAATGACACCCCAACACTTTTTGCCATGGCAATAAGGTGCAGTACAGCATTGGTACTGCCACCTAAGGTCATGATGACCACCGCTGCATTCTCAAAAGCAGGGCGTGTCATAATATGAGAGGGACAAATATTTTTTTCAAGGAGAAGACGGATCGCTTTTCCAGCTTCCATACATTCCTGTTGTTTCTCTTTGCTCAATGCAGGATTGGATGAGGAATACGGAAGACTCATACCTAATGCTTCAATCGCACTCGACATGGTATTGGCAGTATACATGCCGCCACATGCGCCTGCACCGGGACATGAATGTTGTACAATACCTGTAAAATCCTCATCCGTGAGTTTACCGGATATTTTTTCTCCCAATGCTTCAAAGGCTGATACGATATTCAGATCGCGGCCTTTGTAATGTCCATGCGCAATCGTACCACCATATACCATAATGGCAGGGCGATCCAATCGTCCCATAGCAATCAATGAACCCGGCATGTTCTTATCACAACCGGGAATTGCAATAAGCCCGTCATAATAATGAGCGCCACACACTGCTTCAATTGAATCAGCGATGATGTCTCGACTTACGAGAGAATATCTCATGCCGTCTGTACCATTGCTGATACCATCGCTGACACCAATGGTATTGAAGATAAGTCCCACCAGATCCTGTTCCCACACTCCTTTTTTGACGGAAAGCGCAAGGTCATTGAGATGCATGTTGCATGTATTGCCTTCATACCCCATGCTGACAATCCCCACTTGCGCTTTCTTCAGATCTTCCTCTGTGAGTCCTATACCGTACAGCATAGCCTGTGCAGCCGGCTGTGTTACATCCTGCGTGATAGTTCTGCTGTATTTGTTTAACTGCATTGGATCGATACCTTCACTCGCGTGAGAAGAAGATTAAAAATAGTTGCAGTGGAGGCGAACGGGTAATCAATTTCTTGCCATTTTTACGCTTCTCAAATGCGCTGAAGGGATTCGAAAACCATGTAAACATTGAGATCCGAGACTAATTTATTACGATGTCAAACCGCCAGACTGATGCGCTCTTTCAACTGATCCATACGCTGCAGCGTCATGAAAAGCGGAATTTCAAGCTCTATGTGCAACGGAATTCCTCCAAGGATGACCTGAAGGTGATCCAGCTATTTGATGCACTGGATAGTATGGACGAGTACGATGAAGAGGCACTATTACGGAAAGCAAGCTCCCTGACAAAGCAACAACTTTCAAATACAAAGGCACAACTTTATAAGCAGATACTGGTCAGTCTCCGGATCCTGGATAGTAAGAACATCGACATCCAGCTTCACGAACAACTTGATCATGCGCACATATTGTATACGAAAGGTCTGTATATGCAGAGTCTTAAGATCCTGGACAAGATCAAGGAGACCGCGCGTGCCCACAACCAGGTAAGCATCATGGTGCAGGTGGTGTTTTTGGAAAAGAAAATTGAATCATTGCACATTACCCGGAGCTTCGAGGATCGGGCTGCCCGGTTAAAAAGTGAAGCAGATCAGGTCAACGAGACGGTCTTGCGCATGACCGGTCTTTCCAATCTTGCCCTGCAGTTATATAGCTGGTATATCCAGAATGGTCATGCACGGAATGAAAAGGATGAGGCGGAAATAGAGCACTATTTCCAAATCAACCTGACGGAGGACATGAAAAAGGCGGAAGGATTTTATGAAAAATTATATCTCATCCAGAGTTATTGCTGGTATGCATTTATCCGGCAGGATTTCCTGATGTATTATAGGTATACACAACATTGGGTGGATCTCTTCGAAGAAAATCCATTGATGATTGAAATTGAAACGGCCAGTTATATTAAAGGTCTGCACAATTTGCTCAATGCTCATTTTAATGTCCGCAACTATTCTAAGTTCGAAAAGGACCTTGAGCATTTTTCGCAGTTTGCTGATACCTCTATTGTAGGTCAGAATGAGCATAACCGTATCCAGGTTTTTGTGTATCTCTATATAGCACGCATTAACCAGCATATTCTCTCGGGTACATTTGTAGAGGGTCTTGCACTTGTGCCGGTAATTATTCAAAAGCTGGAAGAATACAAGCTTCATCTTGACAGTCATCGCGTCCTTGTGTTCTATTACAAAATAGCCTCCCTATATTTTGGGGCAGGTGATTATGGGGCAAGTATCGATTATCTGAATAAGATCATTCACTGGAAAGTTGATTTACGAAATGACCTTCAGTGTTACACTCGACTGTTGCACCTCATTGCGCATTATGAACTTGGACATTATGAATTAATGGAGCACCTCGTGAAGTCGGTGTATCGCTTCATGGCCCGGATGGAAAATCTGAGCAGGGTGGAAGAGGAGATGTTTAAATTTCTCAGACGTTCATTTCATACACCCCCTCAAAAACTGAAACCTGAGTTTATCAAGGTGCTTGATATCATTAAGCAACTCGAGAAAAACCGTTTTGAAACACGCGCGCTCGTATACCTCGATATCATTTCCTGGCTGGAGAGTAAGGTGTATAATAAGCCTGTGTACACGATCCTTCGGGAAAAGTATCTTAGTAAAGACAGAAGTTAAGGAAGAAGGACGAAGTGGGAAGGACGAGGTACGAAGGATCGAGAAACAGTTTCGAGATCATTTCAAAATTTTGATGGCTGTAGAGACGTGGCTCAGCGTGATTTTATAAAAAGCCATGGCTACTTCCTCTTGGGTTTGTCCTACCGGGATTCCATAATATGGCATGATCGCAGTTGTGCCTGCGGCGATAGCGGATTCAAACGGGATCAGATGATAATTGAAATTATTGCCCGGATACATCTGTCCTTTCTGGATCGGAAAGTTGGTACCGTGTAAACACGTTAGAAAAATTGCCAAATCAATTTTCAATTTATCCAAATCCTGCTTTTTCAGAAATTCGAATTGACCATGAGAAAGATAAAAATATACCCTGGCGAATTTATTCCATGCACGGAAAGCTTATTTTAACTGGAAAAACTACTTCAGACAATTCCACACTTATTCAGTTGGATAATTTCCTGCCAGGTATGTAAATGGTTACTGTAGGGAATGAAATTCAAAGATTGATTATAGGCAGATAATATGCGGTGCGCACAAATGAGATATTATTTTTCAATCAGGTATAATGCAAGCAGTTCATGCTTTGACAGAGTTTCGCCCAAACCGTTATATTTACTCTTAGCGGTTGCAAACAACTCCTCAAAATTATGCTCCCGTGTTTCTGTCATCCCAAGCATAATTGGGTGGATATAATGTGATTTACACACTGCGATCGTATTTCCTAATTTTTCAGCAACCCGTTTCACAAGACATGTGGTCATATTTCTTCTTGGGTTGGATTCAATCTCGGCGATTGCTTCAGGTAATAATTCAACAGCCCACACTGTCCCTCCCCAGGTTCTGAAATCTTTAGCTGTATAATCACCTCCTGAAATTTCCTGCAGGTAACTGTTTACATCATTCGAATACACTGGGCGACGCTTGCCTTCGTCATCAAGATATTGGAAAACTTCCTGGCCTGGGAGTTCGCTGCATTCCAGGATCAGGCGTGTCAGTTTTTTTCCTTTGATCGGTGTCTTGTGATAGAGATTACTCTTGCCTTTAAATTCAAAAGTGACATTCCCATCTTTCACCTTGAGATGTTTTCTGCGAAGTGTCGTTAGGCCATAGGTGCCATTCTCCTGTTCGTACATTTTATTACCTATTCGAATTCCACTTTGATCAAGAATGCTGATCACTAATGATACAACTTTCTCACGTGGCCATCCGGGCTTTCTAAGATCGAGTTGTATTCGTTTACGGAGATCAGGTAACACCTTTGCAAAGTTTGCCATTCTGTCAAATTTCGTTGCATGACTGCGGCGACTCCACTCTTCGTGATACAGATATTGTTTCCGGCCGCGTGCATCGATGCCAGTTGCCTGAAGGTGACCATCCGGATTCTCGCATACCCAAACCTGTTTCCATGCAGGAGGAATGCGCAAAGCCTTGATGCGCGCCAGGTCTTCCTTTGAGTTTACCTTCTTTCCTTCATGATCGTAATAAGCAAAACCTTTCCCCACACCTTTGCGGTGGAAACCGGGATCGTCTGCAGATACATGAATGAGTTTTGGCATAACTGGATAGCTTAGCCAACA
>JANPKZ010000147.1:0-19810 GCA_031426295.1 Saprospiraceae bacterium | reverse complement strand
TCAGAGGAAGGACCTACAGTGGTAGGAAGTGTTTCGTAGTCATATTCGATGTCAGAACATGCTGACAAGACGACGAGAATAGCCATCACTGGCCAAAGGCGTAAGTGAAACTTCATGGGATCTCAGTTTGAAAAAATAAAGCCAAAGTTACCTCGCTCTTATTCCTCCTGCAACCCGGAAATATAATTTTTTAGTTATCATATGATATTTTTATATAATTGATAAAATATTCAAAATAGAATACTTACATATAATTTTGGCGAAAATTTTGACCGCAGAAACATGGGAAATAGATATATAATATGTCCGTAAGGACCGTGACAAAATAAGCGCGATCTAACCACCATATATCCTTGCCCTCAGCCTGTTACGGACAGGATATTGTAAATTTGGCTCCTGCAAAATCACGTGATTCATGACCGCCAAAATTTCTTATTTGCTTCACCTCGCTGACAACCCCTTAATCCTCGGTCAGCGCCTGGGAGAGTGGTGCGGCCATGGACCCGTTCTCGAACAGGATATTGCACTGACCAATATTGCGCTGGATCTCATAGGTCAGGCCAGGCTCCTGTACCAATATATTGCCGGGCTGGAGGATGTGCAATCCACCGAAGATCAACTCTCCATGCTTCGGTATGAGCATGAATATCGAAACATACTCCTGGTAGAATTGCCGAATGAAGACTTTGGGCATACGATCACACGCCAGTTTTATTACGACGCCTTCAACCTGTTGCAGTACGAAAGTCTCACGGCCCATCCGAATGAAAATGTGCGGGCCATTGCTGTAAAAACCCTGAAGGAGATCAAATATCACTATCGCTACAGCAGTGAATGGATGATTCGCCTGGGTGATGGTACCGAACAAAGTCATACCATCATGCAGACAGCAGTCAATCAATTGTGGAGGTATACCGGAGAGATGTTTATTCCCGCATCATTTGAAATTGAATTATTCGCAGAAGGATATGCCATCGATATCCCTTCGTTGCAAGCTCCCTGGAAAGAAAAAGTTTCATCTGTTCTGTCGCAGGCGACATTGACTATACCTCCAGATGAACCAATGCTTACCGGAGGCAAAGAAGGTCGTCATACTGAGCACATGGGCTTTATCCTTACGGAACTACAATACATGCAGCGTACGTTTCCGCAGATGCAGTGGTAATCACAGAAACACATACACCAGGCATTCCGTCACAGGCAGAATGGCTTTCAGTTCGGAGACTGATTGCCACATCTCTTTTCCAGGTATGGGACCCGGAGATCCCCGGTATTTCCATTGTTGATCTTGGCATGGTCATAGACATTCGGGAAAACGAAGGTCAATGGTATATTGATCTGGCCCCGACATATTCGGGCTGCCCCGCAATTGACGTTATTCCATTTTTAGCAAAAGCAAAATTGGATGAAGACGGATTACATGATATTAAAGTCGATATGATCATAAGCCCCCCATGGTCTACAGATTGGATCAGTACTATTGGCCATCAAAAGCTCCTGGATTATGGAATCGCGCCACCTAATCGACGCAGTGCGCTCATGGAAGGAAGTCCGAAGCAATGCCCGCAATGCCAATCCGAAAATACAGTTGTCATAAGTCCGTATAGTTCGACACCGTGCAAGGCTGCATACCGATGTCTTGACTGCCTGGAGCCTTTTGAATATTTCAAGTGCTATTGATTCCGCTTAGCTCTTCTACCTTTACACATTGATGCAGGCACCAAAGGTAAAACTTCATAAAGGACGTGAACAGTCCCTCCTTCGCAAACATCCCTGGGTGTTTTCACGCGCGATCCATTCAGCTACGGACACCCTTGCTGATGGTGATCTTGTACAGGTCCTCGATTTTAAAGAACGGATTCTGGGCGTAGGTCATTACCAGGACAGCAGTCTTTCCATTCGAATGCTTGCATTTGATGACATTGTCGTGGATGATGCTTTTTGGAAAACAAAATTGAATGAAGCGGTTGCTTACAGGCATTCACTTGGCATCCTGCAAAAAAATCATACAAATGCATTTCGATTAGTACACGGCGAAGGAGATCAGCTACCCGGACTGATCATTGACGTGTATGACCAGATTGCTGTCATCCAGGCGCACAGTATTGGTATGCACAAAGCACGCACACAAATTGCCGAAGCCCTGACACAATTATCTGGGTTGACCATTGATGCAGTGTATTGCAAAAGCGAAGACTCACTTCCCACCGAATATGCAAAGCACGTAAAAGACGAATGGCTTATAGGCGACGCACAGGAAAATCTTGTGATCCATGAAGGTGGAATTCAGTTTGGCATCGATGTGGTAGCAGGGCAGAAGACAGGTTTTTTTCTCGATCAACGCAATAACCGCGAGCTGGTAAAATTGCATGCGGATGGTAAGTCTGTCCTGAATTGTTTTTGTTATACAGGTGGTTTTTCAATGTATGCACTGAAAGGTGGTGCAACGGAAGTGATTTCTATTGATACATCCGCAGGAGCATTAGAGATTTTAGAAAAAAATCTCACCCTCAACAACACTACAGGCAAGCATGAGAGTATCAAAGAAAATGTCCTGACGTACCTGACAAAATCAGATGAGCAATACGACATTGCAATCGTAGATCCGCCAGCGTTTGCAAAAAGTCTCGCTAAGAGACATAATGCAATCCAGGCATACAAGCGGTTAAATGTGATGGCATTGTCACGTTTGAAAAACGGCGGCATGCTGTTTACGTTTTCCTGTTCACAGGTCGTCGATACACAAATGTTTCGCGATACGATCGTGGCAGCGGCCATCGAATCTGGACGGCTCGCACGGGTGGCATATGAGCTTGGCCAGGGACCTGATCACCCTGTGTCCATCTTCCATCCGGAAGGCCATTATCTCAAAGGTCTTGTACTTTACATGGATTGACGTCCGTCCTCAGGGGTGGCAGTTTTCTTAGTACTTTTAAGCCCCTTCATCATCGTATGGAGGGGATATCAACTAACCATCAGGAATTCTTACCTCATGTCTGAAAGTCAGGATATGCTCCTCATACACCGGGAGGCTTTTATTACCACGATTCGGCTCAACCGTCCTCAGCGTTTCAATAGTTTCGTGCGGGACATGGCCCTCCAATTACAGGATGTGCTGGATGAATGTGTTACTGACGGCACCAGGTGTATCGTCATCACGGGAGAAGGTAAAGCGTTCTGTGCAGGCCAGGATCTCAATGAAGTGACCGATCCCAATGGTCCCAAGCTTCAGTCCATTGTTGCAGATCATTATAACCCGATCATTACTCGTCTTAGAAATATTCCGGTTCCGGTAATTGCCGCTGTGAATGGAGCGGCAGCAGGAGCGGGTGCCAATATTGCCCTGGCGTGTGACATTGTCGTTGCAAAATCAACAGCATATTTTCTTCAGGCATTTGCACACATTGGTCTGATACCTGATAGTGGTGGGACATTTCATCTGCCCAGGCTGATTGGTTTTCAAAGAGCAAGCGCGTTGATGATGTTGGGGGATAAAGTTTCTGCTAAAGATGCAGAGTCGATGGGTATGATCTATAAATGTATTGATGAGGCTGAATGGGATGTTTATATCACCGCATTAGCAGCACGGGTAGCAGCTATGCCTACTTTAGGTCTCGCCCTGACAAAAAAAGCATTGAACATGAGCCTCGTCAATAATCTCGTGGTACAACTGGATCGGGAAGAGGAGTTGCAGGCAGAAGCAGGCCGAACCCATGATTATGCTGAAGGGGTGCAGGCATTTCTGGAAAAACGCAAAGCAAATTTTACCGGCTCATGATGCGTGTGGGAGTCATTGGTTCTGGAGCGATGGGCAGCGGCATCGCACAGGTAGCTGCCATGGCGGGGCACGAAGTCATGATCTACGATGCAATGGAGCGTTCGAGAATAATAGGGCGTGACGCCATTCTCTCATCACTTAATAAACTGGCTGAAAAACAAAAAATTACCGATGCTGAAGCAAAGGGCATTTTTGGAAAAATATATTTTACTGAAACCCTGGACTCCTTTGCTGAAACAGATATCATTATAGAAGCCATCATTGAAGATGAAGCGGAGAAGAAAAAAATCTTTGCCCAGCTTGAACAGATCGTATCGGGTAATGCGATCATTGCATCAAATACATCATCGATTTCAATTACAGCTCTTGCTAAAAGCCTGGATCATCCATCACGTTGTATTGGTATTCATTTTTTTAATCCACCTGTGCTGATGAAGCTTGTGGAGATCATTCCTGCCTTGCAAACACCCCCTGAAATTATTTCTTCCTGTAAAGAATTAATTGCATCATGGGGAAAGATTGTTGTTATCGCGAAAGACACGCCCGGTTTTATTGTCAACAGGATTGCACGTCCATTCTACAGTGAAGCCTTGCGCATAGCTGAAGAACAACAGGCCTCACCTGCACAAATCGATGCAGCAATGAAAGCTGTTGGTTTTAAAATGGGACCATTCGAGTTGATGGATTACATCGGCAATGATATCAACCTTGCTGTCACGAAATCTGTATGGACAGCAATGTATTTTGATCCGAGATACAAGCCTTCACTTATGCAGGAGAATGTAGTGAGAGCCGGATGGCTCGGTCGCAAAACAGGCAAAGGGTATTATGATTATTCGACCGGTCAGCTTCCTGCTGAGGCACATCCGGATCCATCAACTATTAGTGATCGAATATTGGCGATGCTGATCAATGAAGCAGCGGACGCATTATACATGGGTATCGCATCAAAGGAAGATATTGACCTTGCCATGCAGTACGGTGTAAATTATCCGAAAGGACTTATTGCCTGGGCGGATGAGATTGGGATTGAGAACATCGTGATCCGGATCGACAGATTATATGAATTGTATCATGAAGACCGTTACAGATGTAGTGCGGGACTTCGACTGAAAGCACTCACCCATCAACCCTTTTTTGCATGAATACCATTGTATCAGAGATGTATGATGGGGACAGGTTCTCCCAATGGCTGGGGATACGGCGCATAGAAGAAGGTCCCGGGTTTTGTACGCTCGAAATGACGGTCAGAGATGAGATGGTGAATGGATTTGGTATAGCGCATGGTGGTATTACATTCTCACTGGCTGATAGCGCACTGGCTTTCGCGTCTAATGCACACGGTCGAAAATCCGTTTCGATTGAGACATCGATCAATCACATTAAGCCCGTCTTCCCCGGTGATATTCTCACTGCTACGGCAGAAGAGACATCTCTCAGTCATAAACTGGCGATCTATCATATCGGCATCAAACGCGGTACAGAACTGGTAGCACATTTTAAAGGTGTCGTATACCGAAAAGAAGAATCCTGGAATGTAACATCAGGTGAAGTATGAAAATAGTTTGGGTACATATTCTTGTATTATTCTTTGCAGGTTCCCTCGAAGCTCAAACCATTTATAAAACAAATAAAGGCCAGATCACTTTCAGATCAGATGCGCCGCTGGAAATCATCTCAGCATCTTCGGGCAATCTCGAAGGAATTATAGATGCGGGTACCAAAACATTTGCATTTGTCGTACCCATTATTTCATTCAAAGGATTTAATAATGGATTACAGCAACAACATTTTTATGAAAACTATTTAGAAACATCGAAATACCCGGATGCAACTTTTGCAGGTAAGATCATTGAGGAGATTGATCTGACCAAACCCGGTACATACCAGGCGCGTACGAAAGGCCAGCTTACCATTCATGGTCATTCACAGGAACGGATTATTCGGACAGAATTAATTTCTAATGGAACTGAGATCAAAGCCATAGCAGAATTTATGGTACCCCTTATCGATCACCAGATCGAAGTACCGAAAATTGTCAATCAGAAAATTGCGAAAGAAATAAAAGTGACCGTCCAGGCTACATTAACGATCCAGGGTCGTTCATGAAATCCCTCCTGATTTTCTTTCTCATCAACATCACGGGCCAACTTTCCTCTCAGGAATTCTATTGGCGCCAATTACCATCAGAATACAACCGGGATATTCAGAAAATCACTATGCTCTATCAAAGTGCTGACCATATGATCTGGATGGGAACGGATAAGGGATTATTCAATTTTGACGGTCGAAATTATAAAGATGTACCAAGATCCGATGGTCAGCTACCGGCGGTCAGCGCAATCAGTGAGAGCCCATCGGGTGAGATCTGGGTAGGCTATGCAGATGGTGTCATCCAGATTGTCAGAGCACCAGGTGCAGGTACTATGATCCGCGAAGATTCACTCATGACGTTTCCGATTTCGAAAATCTTATTCCATTCAGATGGAAAAGTTTTCATCACAACGTATGGACATGGCGTATGGATATGGGAAAAAAATCAACTCACAAGACCGTCCATCCTGTCCAATGAATTGACAAATGATGTTTATGACGCCCTGTTGGATCCGTCACATCAAATGTGGCTCGCAACTGATCATGGCATATGGATGTACAATCCTGCATCACCAGAGAAATTTAAAAACTTCAACAAGCAACATGGATTGACAGATGAAATTGTGACAAAACTTCTCGCGGAAAAGAGTGGTGATATCTGGCTTGGATGTTATGACCAGGGTATCGGCAGGTATAGTGTAGGATTGGATACTGTAATCACTATTATCCAGCCGAATCGTGCGAATGGTCCTGTGACCAGTATGAGTGCCGGATTTGGAAATGAGATCTGGTATGCAAACGAAAAAGATATTGGCAGGTATTCTTTTGATCTCGAACACCGCACAATCGCATTGCCCGTAGAAATCGAAGAAAGGATAAATGCCGTCTTATTTGACCGGACCGGAAATCTATGGATGGCACGCGGCAATAAAGTATACATGGCGAATACACAATTCGAACATATTATACCAGGTGTGGAAGCCATCCAAAGTATTACACCTACCCGCGATGATGTATGGTTGGGATGCGAAGACGGATTATACAGCCTTGATCGTAGAACACAAAAGCTCACTGCACATTTGCCGGATCTGCATCTCAATATTCTTTCGATCTATATTGATATCGAAGGACTGTTGTGGATCGGCACATTTGGCAAGGGACTTTACATCTATAATTCGTATACGCGGCAAGTGAAGAACGTGAATGAGCTTCACGGACTTTCAAATAACAGCATTCTTAATATTGATGGGAAAGGACAGACACTTTGGCTGACAACCCTGGGCGGTATCACCCAAATTAACTGGATGAATGATCCAGTCAAAGAGAATCTGAGAATTACAAAGTTCCAGGAGAAATTTGATATGCCTGCCGGATATGTCTATGATGTGTATGTGGGCAATGATGATGCAGTATGGTTTGGTACAGACGGGAAAGGCTTGTATTGCCTGGAGCAGGACAAAATGCGTGAGGTGGGTAATCAAATTCTTACCGTGGGTGGCGACTCTATAGACATCCGTACCATCTATAGTATTACCAGTGACAAGGAAAATAATATATGGATTTCTGCCACACAGGGTAATATCCTGAAGCTGAATCGCACCGGTGAGCTATTGGAACGAATAGAATCAAAACACGGGTCTATCAACAGCCTGATCACTACGGGCCAAAATGATATGATCATCGTACGGGAAGGGGCGATCGAAATAAAAAATCCATTCTCCGGATTGTATGCATTTACTTCTGCGATGGGGCTGCAGTCGTTTTCTCCCAATATTAATTCAACTGCCAGGGACAAAGATGGATCGGTTTGGATTGCAGGTACGGACGAAATACTTCACTTTACGTCAATTCCGTCCGATACATCGCGATACGTGCATATGCATCTTGTCGATCCTGATCCTGGGATGCAAAGGGAAGAACAGGTGATTAAACTTCGTCCTGATAGTAATTTCCTGGATCTTCGATTCACAGGTTTATGGTATACGGATCCGAACGTCGTGAGGTACAGGTATAAACTGGAAGGCCATGATCAGGATTGGATCTATACACAGGAAGGACGAGTCGTGTATTCAAAACTATCACCTGGCACGTACACTTTTTATGTAGCTGGTTCTTATAATGATGATTTTTCAAAATCAAAATCGCTGCAACGTACCATTGTTGTGTTGCCCCCTTTCTACCTGACGTGGTGGTTTATTTCAGGCCTGGTTTTTCTTATACTCCTGTTTACCTATCTGATTATTCGTGCACGAATTCGTCATCTTAATAAGTTGCATCAGCTTGAGAGGGAAAAAACAAACCTGCAGCTCAATGCTATCCGTGCACAGGTCAACCCGCATTTTTTATTTAATAGTTTCAATACACTGTCGAGCATCATCGAGGAGGACCAGAAATCAGCAGTGGATTATGTGGACCAGCTTTCAGGATTTTTCAGAGGTGTGATCAAGCACAGGGATGCCGAATTGATCACCATCCAGGAGGAGATCACGATCATGCACAACTATATTTATATCCTGAAAAAACGGCATGAAGAGAAAATTCACATTGAGCAGCATATCACACCTTCCGATGGATATATTGCCCCAATGACAATCCAGTTGCTGCTTGAAAATGCGATCAAGCATAATAAAATCACGGATGAAAATCCTTTGCGGATCAGTATCGCGATCAACGCACGCGAGGTGATCGTTACGAATCCGATACGGCCCAAAATCCAGGGTATGACAGAATCTACCGGGTTTGGACTAAGCAGCTTATTGACCCGCTATCAGTATCTGACACACGAACGTGTAGAAATTGTCAATGATGGCAATACATTTACAGTACGAATACCAATTATTCATCCTAATGAGCCCCTATGAATATCCTGATTGTTGAAGATGAAAAACCAGCTGCCACACGGTTGGTGAATATGCTAAAGAAAGCAGATCCATCTGCTGAGATCATCGGTACAACAGATGGTGTGGAGACTACGCTTAATTTTCTTGACCAGCATGATGCGCCGGACCTGGTATTTATGGACATCCATCTGGCAGACGGATCTGCATTGGAAATATTCCGGCACCATACATTTGATCGTACAGGCATTGTGTTTTGTACAGCGTACGACCAGTATGCCATTGAAGCTTTCAAGTTACATGCGCTGTATTATCTCCTCAAGCCCATAAAAGAAGAAGATCTCCTGCAGGCGTTAAGCCGGTACAGGGAGTTTAAAGAAAAAAATAGTGATTATCGCCAGATCGTCAACAAGCTGTTATCAAAACAAACTCAGGACAAGCGATTCCTGATCCGTATGGGTCAAAGTCTGCGTCTTGTGCACCAGCAGGATATTGCCTATTTCTATACCTCCGATAAGATCACCTTTATGATGACACGTGAAGGAAGGAAATACCCGGTGGACTATACACTTGAAAACCTTGAGATGATGATCGATCCGGCAAAGTTTTTCAGAATCAACCGTCAGTATATTATTCATATTGACGCGATCCAGCAGATGCATGCGCATTCAAAAGCAAGAGTCCGTATTGATCTGGTACCAGCCGCCCATGAAGAAGTCATAGTAAGTACTGAAAAATCTCCGCTGTTCAAAAAATGGCTTGAAGGGGAGGAATAAAATATTTGTCAGGAGATAAATCATCCGATTCGGATAGCTTCAGTTCCGATTGGGTAATTTAGGCCGCACTCCTAAGCATCGCCTGTATAGATTTACCTGTCTGTATAGGTATGCCTCCGGAAAATCTGATTGATGCGTATGAATAAATATTACTCTTTTCTTTCTGCCTGCCTTGTGCTGACACTAGTGTCTTGTGCCTATAATGTGGAAGACGAACTTTATCCTCCGGTTGAATGCGACACCAC
Organism: Saprospiraceae bacterium; assembly: GCA_031426295.1. GTDB lineage: Bacteria > Bacteroidota > Bacteroidia > Chitinophagales > Saprospiraceae > Opimibacter. The sequence goes on along the minus strand of JANPKZ010000147.1, from coordinate 10,080 downwards.
ATCGGTGAGTTACAGTGCTGATATATCACCGATCATCATTTCCCGGTGCTACGAATGTCATGACCAGCAGGCTGTCCCCAGTGGTATCCGGCTGGATGGCCATGAGAACCTGAAAAACCAGGTAGATGCGGGAAGGTTGATCGGAGCTCTACGTCATCTGAATGGTTTTTCTCCCATGCCAAAAGACAGGGGATTCCTGCCCGAATGTGAGATATTGAAAATTGAAAAATGGGTTCTTGACGGTACCCCAAATAACTGATCCTGATGAAGTGGATGTTTGTAATATTCAATTTGATCTTGTTGATGCCGATAGTATCAGCCCAAAAGTTTTATTCAAAAACCGCCAAGGTGATTTTTATTTCTGAAGCACCCATAGAAAAGATCGAAGGCATTAATAATAGTGGCTATGTCATACTGGATGCGGGTAGCGGGGCCGTGGAAATGTCTGTCCTCATCAAAGGATTTAAATTTCAAAAAGCCCTCATGCAGGATCACTTTAATGAAAATTATATGGAGAGCAGCAAATTTCCCAAGGGTATTTTTAAAGGAAATATTACGAATGTCTCTGAAATTAATTTTTCAAAAGATGGGGAGTATGCCGCTACAATGAAAGGGAACCTGACACTGCATGGCGTTACGAAACCATTAAGTACTTCTGCAAAAATTTCCGTTACAGGAGGAGCTATATCTGCACGATCTACTTTTGATATCATCATCGCGGATTTTGATATTGATGTACCCAAAGTCGTGCGGGAAAATATTGCAAAAACTGTCAAAGTATCTGTGCAGACAGATCTGCAAAGGATGTAAGACGAACTTATGGAGTTATATTTGAGGACCATAGCGTGTATCATGATAATGGCTGCTGTAACTGGGCAATTATTGGCTCAACAAGAGCAGGATTTGCTTTCACTACTTGGGAGAGAGGAGACTACCGAGTATGCAGCAGCCAGTTTTAAAACCAATCGTGTTATCAATCTCCATTCTTTGGAAAGTACTTCGTCCGGTGTCCTGGACGCCAAAATTTCCCACCGGTTCGGTTTTATCAACGGAGGTCCGTATGAGCTCTTCGGACTCGATCAGGCAACAATCCGGATCGGTCTTGATTATGGGATCACTGACAGGCTGACGATCGGTGTAGGAAGGAGCAGTTTTGAAAAAACCTATGATGGTTTTATCAAGTACAAGATCCTGCGACAAAGCACAGGCCAAAAGATTATGCCGATTACCCTGGCCATCCTGGGTGCCTCCGCCATCCAAACCCTGAAATGGGCAGAACCAGACCGAGAAAACCTCTTTAGCTCCAGGCTCAGTCATGTAGGACAATTGGTCATCGGTCGCAAGTTTAGCAATGGATTCAGTATGCAGGTTTCACCAACAATTGTACATCGGAATCTGGTCAGGACGGTGGCAGAAGAAAATGACGTTTTGGCAATCGGTATTGGAGGAAGAATTAAACTGAGTAAGCGCTTCTCACTAAATACGGAATATATATACGTGATACCGGACCAGACGGATCCACTATACCGTAACTCCCTTTCTATTGGATTTGACATTGAAACAGGGGGACATGTGTTCCAGCTTCACTTCACCAATAGCACGTCCATGATCGAGAAAGGATTCATTGCTGAGACGGTGGGTGATTGGGGAGATGGTGATATCCACTTTGGTTTTAACATATCCAGGGTATTTACCATAGTCAAGCCGAAATCCTGATATCCCGGTCTATAATTCATTCACACCGTCAGTAAATTATCAGAAGAGAATTTCCTCTCCGGATTTCTTAATGATTCTAAAATTCAGTGTATTTTGAAACCAACTCAGGGTAAAGATTGTACTATGGGTGCTATCATCTGATGGAGATGATAATTATATAACAAGCCACCTGATAATTCTGTAACACATGAAATTTCTCCTTTCCTCAACGTTTTTCCTCACATTCTGCCTCTTCTCTTTACAAGCCCAGGTGCTTGAAACTACCCAGGTCATGTCAACCGGCTCACAGCCAGCTTTGACGATTGTCCTTCCGGGTGTCGATACTAAGCTCGCAGATGTCACGTGGAAAGAGTACATGAAGTCATATGGAAAGATCGCCCGCGTCAAAGGAGGCAAGGAAAATATCGCTTCACAGGTTCAGATACTGGATATCGGGGGCGTCAACAGGATCAACGTCTATAGCCAGAGTGAAGAGGTTGCAGATGGCGTCAAAATGGTTGTCTGGTTTGATATGGGGTCCGGTTTTGTTACATCTGAAGCCTATCCAAAGGAATATGTAGCCGGTGTAAAATTCCTAAAGGACTTCGCACATGAGGTGGAGATCCAGCGGATCTCTAATGAGCTTGAGGCACAAAACAAACTTTTATCCAAAGCTGAAAGTACTGTAGAAAAGCTAAAGCGGGAAAATGATACACTCCACAAGATCATTGAAGATTCCAAAAAGAGGATCTCTGAAGCCGAGAAGGATATTGAGACAAATCTCAAAAATCAGGAACTGGCACAGAAAGAGCTGGGAGCACAGACCCAGGCTGTGGAAGAAGTAAAAAAACAACTGGACGACGCTAAAAAGGACTAAGTGTACAAAATTCAAGGACGATTTCCTCCCGGAGATTGGAATTATATAAGGTTAAACCCTGATTTTTATCTTAAATGTGTAAAAAAGTTTGGCCACGCAGCAAACAAGAACAATTTTTGTGTGTGCTAAAAGCAGAACGCAGAATTTTAACAGATTCTCACTAAGCCCCACCTGCCTAAGCCGCATTATACTCCCCTTTTTAATGGCTAAGTAAATCCCTGTAGCAATTGAGTTCCCCCAGTTGTATTACCCCCATTTTGAATTTATTGGAGTTTTCACAAATTGTTTAAATACTAAAACTATGATGCGTGTTTCAGTTGTACTGTTATTGTTATGCCTATGGGGGGTCACACAATCCCAGCAGGCAGTATACAATGAAGTAGTCAAATCAAAATCGGAAGGCCGTTCCTTTCAAGACACCAAACTACTTACCTTCTCTTCACACGATGTGTTTAACAGGGATCTCAAACTGGAAGGTTTGAAAAAAGGATCCATACTGAATATCGACCAGGCTTCTATCCAGGACCTGATGAAAGGACAGAATGACTTTATTGAATTTTCACTTCCGGTTTCAGATCGTTCAGAGATGAAGCTGACCCTGGTGAAGCACAATATTTTCGCACCTGATTTTAATTTGTTCTTCAGCTCTGCACCTAATGTACCTGTGGAATACAACCAGGGACTTCATTACATGGGTATTGTGGATGGAGATCCAAATTCATTAGTGGCGATCTCTGTCTTTAATGATGAGATCATGGGATTGATCAGCACACATCAGGGCAATCTGGTATTAGGAAGGATCCAGACTGATCGTGAAACACGCCACGTACTCTACAACGAAGCAGATCTTAATGGTAACAGCGGTTTTGAATGTGCGACGTCCGATGAAGGACTTCCATACACAGCTGATGACCTGAAACCAAATCAAACTTCCCGCGATGCAGGTGATTGCGTCAGGGTATATATCGAAATCGATGACGACATCGTAACTCAAAAAGGTGGCGCAGTTCCGGCCACAACCTATATCACCGGATTGTTTAATCAAAGTTTTATCCTGTATACAAATGAACAAGTGAATATGACGATCAGCGAGATCAAAGCATGGGATACACCTGCGCCTTACTCCGGATCTACATCATCCGCCATGCTCAATTCATTCACGGCTAATACCGGTAACATCAATGGAAATATTGGCCACCTCGTATCTTACCAGGCCAGTGGCGGGATTGCATACCTCGATGGTCTTTGTCAGACAAATCACGACTACAGAAAATGTTTTAGCAGCATTGGATCTACATTTGCCAATGTTCCTACCTACAGCTGGTCAGTTATGGTGGTCACGCATGAAATGGGTCACGTCATCGGTTCCAAGCACACACACGCATGCGCATGGAACGGTAACAACACTGCTATCGATGGTTGTGCAGGATCTGTAGAAGGCACATGTCCATTGCCAGGTAACCCATCCGGAGGTGGTACACTTATGAGTTATTGCCATCTGAACGTAGGCATCAACTTTACGTTAGGTTTCGGACCTCAGCCAGGTAACGTCATTCGCAACAAAGTAAATGCAACAGGCAACTGCCTGACCTCTTGCAGTCCACCACCACCACCACCAGCATATTGTACTTCTAATGGTACGAATACACAATATGAATACATCAACAAAGTATTATTAGGATCTATAAATAATACCAGTGGTAATAATGCTGGATATGGTAATTACACAGCACTCTCAACCAATCTTACAAAAGGAACAGCTTATTCAATCCAATTGACTCCCGGATTTACCACTGGAGCCCGCCTCGAATACTGGAAAGTATTTATTGATTATAACGGTGACCTCGATTGGGATGATGCAGGTGAGACAGTTGCCCAAGGCTCAGGAAGTACTTTGCTGAATTTGGCATTCACTGTACCCGCATCCAACGGTACACTGGTGACACGTATGAGGGTGTCTATGCAGTACAATGCAACACCTCCAACATGTGGTGCTTTTACGTATGGAGAGGTTGAAGATTATACAGTTTCTATCGTTCCTTCTTCTGGAACGTGTACAGATGGTATTCAAAATCAGGGTGAGACTGGTATAGACTGCGGTGGTCCATGTGCAGCTTGTCCTCCTCCCCCACCACCTCCTCCTCCACCAGGTGGAAATGTGCTGCTGGCAAGTTACTTTGAGACTGGCTGGGATAGCTGGATTGACGGTGGTACGGATGTTACACGGGTGATCAGCTCTAATTCCTATGAGGGTCAATATTCCATCAGGCTGGCGGATAATTCCGGTACTCCTTCGGCAATGACATCACCTAGCTTTAACCTGTCATCAGGGGCGGTGGGCGTGTCTATCACATTCTACTTCTACGGATGGAGCTTTGAGACTGGGGAAGATTTCCAACTGAAATACAACAACGGCTCAGGATGGGTTACGATCGGAAGCTATATCCGGGGTACCAACTTTAATAACAACACATTCTATACCACGACAGTAGTGGTGCCGAATTTTGTACCCACATCAAATGCAAGTTTCAGGATCCAGTGTGATGCCAGTGATAATAATGACCAGGTATTTATTGACCAGGTGACGATTACGAAACTGACAGGCACTGCATTGATCGAAGAAGGAATGACCATTGAAGAGGTGAGCGGACCATTGGCAGTTGGATATGAAGCAAGCATTACCAATCCGGATGCTGAGAAGGAATTGATGGTATATCCAAATCCAGTACAGGACTTCCTCAATCTTTCTTTTGATGGTGACATCACCGGTGTTCGTGTATTGGGCTTAGACGGAAAAGAAATGAAGATCACTTCAACGAATCACAACAACAAGATGGTTGATATCAGCTATCTCTCTCCGGGTATCTATTTTATCTGGGTAGAATCAGCAGGTGAGTGGTATCCATCCAGGTTCAGTAAGATGTAAACGCATTATCAAAAGTATAGTGAAAGCTAAGGGGCAAGCCGGAAGGTTGGCCCCTTTTTTATTTTGGATTTTGTGAGCGCCTGAGGCGCCATCACGCTGGGGCATGAGATTTTGGATTTTAGATTTTTGAAAGGGAAGAAGGGAAGAAGGGAAGAAGGGTTTCTTTTGTAATTTTTAGTTTTTATCAGGTTCATTATGAACATCAGTTTAATCAGCAGTCAAACTATGTTTTGTCTCTACACCAAACCGAGTTTGGCTGACACACGAACGTAGGCACAGCCTACACGTAACATTATACTTAAAATTGAGCTTAACATGAAATTGCCACTACATAATATGCGTGCGGTCAAACAGCATATAAAAATTATGAATTGTTGAGCGTATTGTTGAGTGTATTGTTGAGTGTATTGTTGAGTGTATTGTTGAGCGTAGGCTGTGCCTACGTTCGTGTGTTGGCAAAATCTGTTTTGCACATGCTCTTGGCTCGACGCCAAACCGAGTTTGGCTGACACTCAAACGTAGGCGAAGCCTACGCTTAACGTTGACTTTTATTTTAAGTATTTATGTCCCAAATTTCAATTTCAAAAATCAAAATTCCATGTTCGATATTCAATATTCAATAAAAAAAGGCAGCCCTTATGGACTGCCTTTAAAGTTTTACCTATAACAGGTGTAAGAAATCGCTACCTATTTGTGGAACGCCTGATTATGAGTCAGGGGGCTTCCGCATTTAGGGCAATTACCCTGTGCACCTGCACCACCACCACAATTTTTAGAGCAAGCAAAATGCCATTCGCCCGCTGCATTTTTAGCTGCAGGATTAGCTGGTGTGTCAGTTACTGGCGGAGTAGCCGTCGGATTTTGTGCCGTTTGTGTAACTGTCCCGTTAGGGTCAATCTGGATAGGTGTGCCCTGGGTACCCGGAGCAGTTGGTGACTGGTTATGGAAAGCCTGGTTATGAACATATGCTGTGCCGCATACAGGGCAATTTGCCTGTTCTGAACCACCGCTTCCTTCGCAGTTATTGGGGCAGATGAAATGGTGCGAGCTACCAGTAGGCAGAGCCACACCTGTTGTCGGATCCTGAGTCAGGCTATCGGTAGCAGTTGTTACCGTGGTTTCGTCTCCCTTCTTGCTGTTGCAGGAAGCGACTACCAGGGAAAGTGTTAACAAAGCGAAAAAAAGAGAATTTAGAATTTTCATAGGAGGAATTGAATTAAATGAAGCACAAAGATAACTGTATATTCAAACCTGACGGTTTTTGTCCTTCCGTGCAACCTGCCGGAATTTCTATTGTCATTGTATCCGAAATTAAGACGCGACATGAAGGATGTATTCAGAAACTGAGTCGTCTCTGGTCTTATTGTGCCTGAACGGCAACAGAACGGCCCAACATACTATGTACAAGCGCTATTGCGACGCTATGTACAACGTTTGCTACCGGTTGATGGGCACTGCGCCTGAAGCTGAGGACATGCTTCAGGAGTCATTTATGGATGTCTTCCGGCGCCTGGATTCGTTTCGCGGAGAATCCAGCCTGGGTGCCTGGATCAAGCGGATCGTCATCAATCATTGCCTTAACCAGCTGAAGAAACGGAAAGTCATCTTTGAAGAAATGGCGGAAAAATATGTGGACAAGGTATGGGAGGATGATGAGGATGATGACACCGATGATTATGAAGTAAAAAGAGTCAGGGATGCGATCATGACCTTGCCGGACGGGTACCGGCAGGTGTTGACACTCTACCTGATCGAAGGATATGATCACAGCGAAATAGCCGGCATCCTGGGCATACAGGAGACAGGTTCAAAATCACAATACAGCAGGGCACGGTCCCGGCTGCGCGAAATTTTAAAAACGGGCGTACGAACATGAGCAGAAAGATGTCCTTAGAAAATTTTATAAAAGACAACCGCGACGCTTTTGATGATCTCAAGGCACCGGAAGCAGTTTGGCAAAAGATAGATCCGGGACCAAAAGTTGTCCCAGTGATCTGGAAATGGTCGGCAGTGGCGGCCAGTGCACTTCTGCTCGTCGCGGTCGGTTACATTTTTGGCAACCGTATGCATACAACCCCGGATGTGGAAGGCTGGTCAGAATATGAGCAGACAGAACAATACTACGAATCCCGTATCCAGGAAAAGATGGACGTGATCAAAACATTAAATGTTGGTGACGAAGTCATGGCAGATATAAAAATCCTGGATGATGTCTATCATGAAATGAAAACCCAACTGATGGAAGATCCAAATGCAGATGCCCAGATGTTGCTCAGCACAATGATTCGCCACCAGCAACAAAAGCTGGAAGTCATGGAAGAAATATTACACCGAGTCGATAAATATCAAACACCCATACAACAGAATCATGAAATGTAGTCTCCTAATCATCTTATTCATTCCTTTCCTCGCCCTGGCAGGAACGGATAATCCAAGTGTTGAAAAAAAGATCAGCAAAGAATTTGCGGTCAAAACAGATGGCCGTGTTGAACTGGATAATAAATATGGTAACATCGATGTCGCCATCGGTCCGGGCAGCCAGGTAAAGCTTGATATTGTCATCACCGTCAGTGCCGGCAGCGAACGCAAAGCCCAGGAAGCATTGGACCGTATTGCAATCATGTTTGATGAAGGTAATAATCGCATTAGCGCCAAAACAGAAATAGAAACATTGACCGGTTGGACCTCATGGTTTAATATCGGAAATACAAGTATTGAAGTCAATTACCACGTCATTGTACCTGCAGATGTTTTTCTTGATCTTACGAACCGGTATGGAAATATTTATGTCGAAACCACAAATAGAGATTTGACGATTGATCTCGGATACGGTGATATTAGGCTTGGTGATGTAAATGGCAAACTGAAGCTCGACATGGCCTATAGTGAAGGAACACTTTCACAGATCCATGATGGAGATCTTGATCTTTCATACTCTGATCTGGAGATGGAAGACGGTAAAAATGTCGTGATCGAAATGAAAAACACGGATCTGCAAAGTGGCACATTTGATGACTTAAAAATGGTTTCATCCTATTGTGACTGGCAGGCAGTCAGTGTCAGTGATCTTGACTATACAGGGAAATATGATGATGTCAAAATAGATCGTGTGAATAAGATCAATGCTGAAACTGCATTTACCGGTATTTCAATTGCTGATCTCACGCATGAAGGAATTTTTGAAATGCGCTATGGCGAGCTCAAACTTGAACAAATTCACAAAGGCTTTTCATCTATTAATCTGAATACCACATACACCGGCGTGAAATTGGATTTTATGCCGGATGCTGCGTACATAGTGGATGCGGATGTGAATTATTGTGAGATACGGCATAGTGATCTGAAAATCACTGAGAGTATCGACAAGACTACAGGGTCAACCTTGAAAGCATCTTATGGATCGGGTGGAGGTACAGTTTATGCACGCATGAACTATGGTGACCTGAGTATCGAGTAACAAGCATTATAAATACCCTTGTGCCTGCAGATTAAAAAGCTCAGCGTACAGGCCATTCAGTTCCAGTAATTCTTCATGCGTGCCGATCTCGAGCATTTCGCCATTCTTTAATACAAGGATACGGTCTGCCATCCGGACTGTACTAAAGCGATGAGAAATGATCACTGCTGTTTTGCCTTTTGTCAGTTCTGAAAATCGTTTGAATACTTCATACTCCGCTCGTGCATCAAGAGCTGCGGTGGGTTCGTCGAGAATGACAATCTGTGCATCGCGCATATAAGCGCGCGCCAGCGCGACTTTCTGCCACTCACCACCGCTGAGGTCCACACCTTCTGCAAATCTTTTTCCAAGCATCTGGTTATATCCACCGGGCAATCGCTGGATCACTGGGTCTGCAAGACTTTTTTCAGCTGCGCCATGGATCTGATCGGTATTTGTGGATTCTTCAATCTGGCCAATGGCAACATTTTCACTGGCTGTAAAACTGAAACGCACATAATCCTGGAAGATGACACCGATCATTTTCCGGAAGGATTCTATTTTGAATTTCCTGATGTCAACACCATCAATTGAGATAGTTCCTTCTGATGGATCATACATGCGCGCCAGCAATTTTACTAATGTTGTTTTACCTGCTCCATTTTCACCAACCAATGCAAGTTTTTCACCCTGCCTGAGGAGAAAACTAATTTTTCGCACTGCCCATATGTCTGTACCCGGATATTTGAACCCAACATTTTCAAACCTGATACCTTCCTGAATTGTATTGAGTGTGTCAATGGCATCCGTTGAATCTTTTATCAACGGCACAATAGCAAGGAAATCAAAATAATCCTGCATGTATAAAGCAGATTCTGTAATCCGTGTAAAGGTTGACAACAGATTTTGCAACTGAGATTGTAATCTGTTAAACGAACCGGAAAGAAATGTCATATCCCCAACACTCAGCGTACCGGCAACAGTCCTGACCAGAATAAGCAAATATGCACCGTAATAAGCCACCACACTCATGATCTGCAAAATCGTACCCCACAGGGTTCGTTTGATCGCAAGTTTTTTATTGGCATGATAATATTCAGATGCAATACGCCCAAAGCGTCCGGTGATAAATTTATCAAGACCAAA
>JANPKZ010000146.1:0-5643 GCA_031426295.1 Saprospiraceae bacterium | reverse complement strand
TGCATATCAATCTTCAACACGCCTCTATGAAAATTCTAACTTCTACACTCACCTTCCTGCTCCTGACTACACTTTGCATGGCTCAGGAATGGGTGCGCCAAAACCCCTTTGCCCACCTCAGCCAATTGCACGATATCGATTTCGACGGCAAGTATGGTGTCGCGGTAGGTGATGATGCCCGGCTTTTCACCACCAATAATGGTGGCGCTAATTGGATCGAAAGAAAATCTGTCCCCACCACCACTTTCCTGACAGCCGCCAAAGTTGTCCCAGGTACTATGGGCCAGATGATCCTCGCAGGTGGTGACAGCCTCGTAGTCCTCTCCCGAGATGGAGGCAATACATGGGCAACTTCCCACAATGAACTACCCTATGCTTACAAATTCCAGGTACTGGAAAATGGAACCCTTATGGCACTTGGTTCTGACTTCGGGATCTACAGTGTCGACAACGGTCTGATCTGGCAACCTTTCAATATGCCAGCACCAGGTGTGACAGCCGGTCACTTTATTAACACGCTGGAAGGCTGGGTTGCGGTAGGTTCCTTTGATAATGTGCAGGTATACCATACTACTAACCGAGGTTTTGACTGGGAAATACTTGATCCCTTAAAACATCCTTATATCAGCGGTATTGAAATGATCGATGAATCAGTTGGCTTCCTGGCATCCCGCGACCATGTGTACAAGACCATCGATGGTGGTGTCACATGGGTTCAGCTGAATTCATTTCCTGCTGGCGGAGGTATACAAGACCTGTTCGTAATCGACCAGGACCGTATCTGGACGGCCCTGAATAATGGATCGATCTATCTATCTACAAATGGTGGATTCCAGTGGGAAGAAAAAACACCTGATGTGCTCAGCAACAACCGTACACTTGGCATCTGGGCAAATACTCAGGGTCAGGTTTGGACTGTAGGTAAGTATGTGTCTATCCTCTATTCACCTGATTTTGGATTGACGTGGACGGATCAATATCCTGCCTCCAAGCAAACATTATTTGAACCCAGTTTTTATAATGCTTTTGTAGGCTTTGTCGGTGGTGCAGATGGTACGATCATGAGGACAAGAAATAGTGGGGCTGTATGGGAGCGTGTCGACTTTCCGCGCAATGAAAATTTCTTTGGGACTGTCATGACAGGCGATTCCACAGTAGTAGCAGCATCCGGTACAGGTAAAGTATTCCGTTCAACGAATTTTGGAAACACATGGAATCAGATTGGAGCAAACATGGGACAAATCAAAGATCTCTATGCTATCAGCGGAAGTACGTTCCTCGTGACAAATGAAATTGGTGAGATTTATAAAACAGTGGATACCGGAAATAACTGGGAGCGCGTGTATGATGGCCCACAATCACTTAACAGCATCACATTTTATGATGCTGCATTCGGCTGGGCAGTGGGAACAGGAGGAATGATCCTTGTGACTAAAGATGGTGGCGACAGTTGGGAAATTCAATTCAATGATTTTGATCTGGATTTTTCGGATGTCTATTTTCCTAATAACCTGGAAGGATGGGTGACCTCAAGAAAACTATCCGATTCGATCTGGCATACGACTAACGGTGGACAGGAATGGAGTGCTGTAGGTTTACCTATCAGTACTTTCTGGCATGCTGTTTCATTTTCTACACCGCTGAGAGGATGGATTGTAGGAGGCAGCACAGATAATGGTGTCATCTATCGAACTGATGATGGAGGTCAAACTTGGATTTTAGACCATACCTCACCAGATCCATTATTGGGCATCTATTCAATCCAGAATAGTGAAACTGCATGGGCAGTAGGATTCGGTGGAAACATTGTGAAATATTCATCATGCGGCACACCTCCATTACTTCATGAATTACGCGGTACACACGAACCTTGCGTTGGAGATACAATCAATTTTACAATCTCATTTGATGATGTTGATATTTTTGACTGGACATTTCCATCTGACTGGATTGTGATTGGCACTTCCAATAGTTCCAATATTCAGTTTATTGCAGGCTCATCTCCCGGACAGGTTTCCGTTCAGGGAAGTGATGCATGTGGTGACACAACCGCCATTGTAGCGTCGGATGTAACCCCGGTTATTATTCCTGATCTACAGATATCAGAAGACTTTGGCATCCTTATCTCTAATGTGGATATTGGAAATTTCCAGTGGTTGTTTGAAGGTGCTATTATTCCCGGTGCAACTGGAGCTACTTATAAACCATTGGTGAATGGGACTTATCAATTGCATTACACGACGTTGACTTCAGGATGTGAGACTTTTTCAAATACATTCAAGTATGTATTAATCTCCACACCACGCTATGATATTGATAAGTTACTTGCATATCCAAATCCTGCAGGAGATTATATTATTCTCCGTTACCATGATGGAAAACCTATCCCAACCGGATCACAGATATCATTAACCACGATGGATGGAAGAGTTGCTTTTCAGACAATTGCGAATGGAAACCAGGTGTCATTGAGAGATGTACCTCCGGGAATTTATTCATTGCATGTACAGACGAAACAGGAAATATTGTTGCGGAAGATACTTATAGAGTAAAATCGTGAATCGTGAATCGTGAATAAATTAATTATAAAATAAAAATGCCGGAGGTACCGGCATTTTTATTTTATTAGGCATTCTAAATAATTTACGATTCACGCAACACGATTCACGTCTCACGATTGACGATTCGCGACTTATGCGAGGTTATGAAACACCTGCTGCACATCCTCATCCTGCTCAAGTTTGGCGACGAGTTTGAGCACGTCTTCTGCCTGTTCTTCTGAGAGCTCGACGGTGGTGGAAGGGATCCATTCTAATTGGGAACTTAAGACGGGAATGCTTTTATCCTCCAGTGCTTTTTGCATGTTGCCGAAGTCGGTAAAGCCGCATCGTATCACGATCGCTTCTTTTCCATCTTCAGTTGTACCCTCCCCCATTTCTTCCAGTCCGAAATCGATTAGTTCGAGTTCGAGGGTTTCGGGATCGAGGCCTGCGGGGGCGAGATTGAAAACACCCATCTTATTAAACTGAAAACTAACGCTTCCGCTGGTTCCCAGGGCGCCGTTGCCTTTATTGAACACAGCCCGGACATTAGCTACGGTGCGGACGATGTTGTCGGAGGCAGCTTCTACGATGATGGCTATGCCATGTGGAGCATAGCCTTCATACATCACCTCCTCATAATTTTCCATGTCTTTACCCATGGCGCGCTTTATCGCGGCTTCCACCTTGTCCTTGGGCATGTTGACGCCCTTGGCATTGAGCATAGCCCGCCTGAGGGAAGGATTATAGGAAGGTTCTGGTCCGCCGGCCTTGACGGCAATGGCGATTTCCTTTCCAATCCTGGTGAACTGCTTTGCCATGCGGTCATACCGCGCAAACATGCCTGCCTTACGAACTTCAAATATCCTACCCATCGTACTTTCCTTTTAGGGGTGCAAAAGTAATGATTGGAGGCCTATTAACACAGTTTAACGCGAATCATCCGGAGCTTAACATTCCTGAAATACTATCGCAAAATACAGGGTAGGTACCTTTGGAGAAAATAACTAAAACCACTGCCCCAATGAAATCCTTCTATACTTTTTCCCTGGTTCTGACCTTGTTTAGCCTCATGTCGTGCGATATCGACTCGGAAGGCATTAATGTAATAGAGGCGACTCTTGAGACTGATGATTTTGACGAGATCCGGTTGGAATCCTCCTCTGACGTACGGATTATCCAGTCCGATGAATTTAAAGTCATCTTACGTGGTCGTGAAAAGGATGTGGATGATGTAGAGGTCCGTGTAATTAATAATAAGCTCACGATCGAAGAAAATCGCGATCATCCCAATGATTTCCTGATCAAAATATATGTGCCCGAATTAAGCGAGCTGGATTGTACTGGCAGCAGCTATGTATATGGCGAGAGCTACTTCACGCAGAACAGGAATATGGATATCCGTGTATCAGGTTCCGGCGAACTCGATTTTGCCATTGATACTGATGATGTTGATCTCAATCTCATTGGTTCCGGATATGTATACCTGGAAGGAAATGTTGAGACTCTCGATGCTGATATCTCCGGGAGCGGATGGCTGAGATCATTTGATCTCAACTCTGACCTGACCGATGTACGTATCGAAGGAAGCGGAAGTGCTGAAGTGACAGTTGAAACCGATCTTGATATTTTCATTCTGGGCAGCGGCAATGTGTATTACAAAGGTCATCCGGATATCAATGCAACGATCACGGGTAGCGGTGAGGTGATCAATTCCAATTGATATCGGAGTCTGGGAGTACTCGATTATTCAATGGACCGTTTGTGGACAATGCTGTATTCGGTATTCGGTAAAAAGTGTATTCAGTATTCGGTAAAAAAGGGTATTCGGTAAAAAGAGTATTCGGTAAAAAGGGTATCCGGTATTCGGTAAAAAGGGTATTCGCTGTTCGGTAATAAGAGTATTCGGTATTCAGTATTCCGTAAAAAGGGTATTCCGTGTTCGGTAAAAAGAGTATTTGGTATTCAGTATTCGGTAAAAAGAGTATTCGGTAATCGGTTTCCGGTCTTTATGCTAGTAAGTGGTATAGTATTGGTAAGTGGTATTTGGGGTAGGAGTTAAATGGAGTAAGAGGTAAATGTGGTAAAGCGTCAAATACCAATTACTGAATGGATTCGACAAGCTCACCACAAGTACTGAATACTGAATGGATTCGACAAGCTCACCACAAGTACTGAATACGACCGGATCCAGGGATAAAACATTGGAAAATTGAAAAGCCTTTGACCAAGTCTACTACATATTAAGAAAAAACACTATATTTGGTTTGTAACGAAATTGAAAATTGTCTATTCTATATCAACATATTACAATTTCGATTCGTTATACATGAAATAATCCCATGATGCGTCTAGTTTATCGAATCATCAATCTTTTCCGCGGTAAAAAATCGCCGAAGCAGTTGCCCATGGCAACCGTCGAAAAGGAAAAGTATGCGCGTTGGTTAGGAATCTGATTTCTACACCACGCCCTGAACATATCAATCGGTATTCTTGCAAGCCTGCAAGTCCTGAGATTTCATAGTGCCGATTCAGCAGTTTCTCCCAAGTAAGATTATTTATAATTAGCGGCTTCTGAGCTTGCCGAAAGGAAGTACTTTTTGCATTTTTTCCCAATAGTAAGATCATTGACAATGAGCGGTTCCTGAGCCGCCTTTCAGCTCAGGGAACACCTTTCGGCTCAGGGACCTCCTTTTGATGTAATAATATCCTGAAGGTGATATTTCGTTTAAACCGCCTCCCTCCCCGTCTGTTTTGATTAGACATTTTAATCTCTGCTCATGCCAGAAGGACCCTCTATAGTTATCCTGAAAGAAGAAACGATGCACTTTGCGGGCCGCAAAGTATCTGAGGTGACTGGCAATGTGAAAACGATCGATATCGAAGTGCTCAGGAATAAAAAGTTAGTAGATATCAAAACATGGGGTAAACATTACCTCCTTTGCTTCCCAAAATTTACTGTGCGTATCCATTTCCTCCTCTTTGGCTCATTTGCTATTGATGAACCGAAAGACAGACCGGAACGCCTTAGCCTGAGGTTTACCAATGGCCATCTCTCTTTTTACGCTTGCTCTGTTCAAATTCTGGAAGGAAGCCCGGATGA